>NZ_JBHTJA010000058.1:0-43258 GCF_042675525.1 Actinomadura sediminis | reverse complement strand
GCGGCCGCCGCGGCGCCGGGCGGCCCATCGGCCGGCTCGTCCAGCGCGTCCCGCGCGTCCGGCCCGCCGCCCGACGCCGCGGCCGGGCCCGCGTCCGGCGCCCTCAGCGGGCCTCTGGCGGGCGTTCACGCCGACGCGGGACCGATGCCGGTCGACCTGCCCGGGCCCTCTCCCGGGGACGTCTGCCTGTGCCTGGCGGTGTTGCTGACGCTGTTGGCCCTCGTGCTGTCGGGCGCCGCCCGCCGCCCGTTCCTGCGGCTGCCCGCCCGCACCGCGCGCGTGCTCGCTCCGCCCACCGGCCGGATGCTCTCCGCACCCTCGCTCTCCGCGCTCCAGGTCCTCCGGCTGTAGGAGACCGGCCGCCCAGGCCGCCGCGCCGCCGTGCCCGCCCGAACGGTACGGCGGGGCCTTCGTGTCCCCGATCAGCCGAACCATCCTCGAGAGGACCGCTCTCATGTCCAAGAGCGCCCGGAACAAGAACGCCCGGAGCAAGAGCGCCGGAAACACCGCGGCGAGGAACAGCACCGCGAAGCACAAGACCACGAAGCACGACAACACGAAGCACGACAACACGAAGCACGACACCGCGAAGCACAACGGCGCCCGCGGCCGCGGCACCGGCAACAGGAACCCGCGGAAGAACGCCCTCACGCAGCGGCAGGTGCCCTGGGGCGGCATCGCCTTCTTCACAGTGATCGGCCTGGTGGCGGTCGTCGCCGTCTCCTACGCCTTCCTCCAGTCGAGGTCGTCGTCGGACGGCGGCGCGTCCATCGCGGGCGTCGTCACCAAGGACGGCCTGGCCAACGGCCACACCCGGGCGAGCGTCGACTACGAGGCCGACCCGCCGATGGGCGGCGACCACGATCCGATGTGGCAGAACTGCGACGCCGTCGTCTACGACCGGGAGCTGCGCAACGAGAACGCCGTCCACTCCCTGGAGCACGGCTCGGTCTGGATCACCTACCGGCCGGGCCTCCCCGCCGAGCAGGTGGAGGCGCTGCGCGAGAAGGTCGAGTCGACGAGCTACACGTTCATGAGCCCGTACCCGTCCCAGGACTCCCCGATCACGCTCACCGCCTGGGGCAACCAGCTCGAGCTGCAGGACGCCGGCGACGCACGCCTCGACGCGTTCATCAAGGCGTTCGTGAAGGGCCCGCAGACCCCCGAACCGGGCGCCGCCTGCACCGGCGCCAAGGCCACCCCGTGACGCGCGGAGACGGTGACGGCCGCGCCGCACCGGACGACGCCCCGGCCGGCGGAGCCGAAGACGCCCCGGCCGGCGGAGCCGGTGACGTGCCGGCCCGCGGCGGGCGGGGCCGCCGGGCCACCGTCGTCCTCGCCGTCGCCGTGCTCGTGGGCGCGGCCGTCCTCGCCGTCCCGGCCGTGCTGCGGTCGGGACGGCCGGGGACCGGCGGCCCGGAGGCCGGGTTCGCGCGGGACATGAGCACCCACCACGCCCAGGCCGTGCAGATGTCGTTCATCGTGCGGGACCGCACCGACGACGCGCGCGTGCGCCTGCTCGCCTACGACATCGCCAACACCCAGTCGCAGCAGATCGGCATGATGACGGCCTGGCTGGACGAGTGGGAGCTGCCGAAGGCGGATCCGGGCGGCCGGATGCGGTGGATGTCGGGGCACGGCGGCCACGGCGGGGCGTCCGCCGCGCCCGCGCCGATGCCGGGGATGGCGACGCCGGAGCAGCTCGCGCGGCTGGAGCGGGCGTCCGGCCGGGACGCCGAGGTGCTGTACCTGCGGCTGATGATCACCCACCATCGCGCGGGCGTGGAGATGGCCGAGGCGGTCCTCGGCCTGACCGGCCACGAGCGGGTGCGGCGGCTGGCCCGGACGATGGTCCAGGGGCAGCAGTCGGAGATCGGGCTGATGGAGGGCATGCTCCGCGAACGCGGGGCGGCCCCGTCCGCGAGCGGCGGTCCCGGCTGAACGCGCCCGCCGACGCGCCGGCCCCGCCCCGGGACGTCCCGGGGCGGGGCCGGCGGCGCGGGCTACGGGTGACGCCGGGTCAGGAGAACTCGGCGAGGGTCCGCTCGGCCTCTTCCAGCCACGCGCGGCGGGCGGTGAGCGCCTCCTCGGCCTCCTTGGCGTCCCGGTCGCGGCCGGCGCCGCGGGCCTTGTCCAGGCGGGCCTGCAGCTGCTCGATGGAGCTGCGCAGCTGCGCGACCGTGGCCTCGGCGCGGGCGCGGGCCTCGGGGTTGGTGCGCCGCCACTCGCTCTCCTCGGCGGTGCGGACCGCTTCCTCGATCTTGCGGAGCCGGCCCTCGAGACGGTCGCGCTGGTCGCGCGGCACCATCCCGGCGGCCTCCCAGCGCTCCTGGATCGTGCGCAGCGCCTGCCGGGCCTGCCGGACGTCCCGGACGGGCAGCAGCCGCTCGGCCTCGGCGAGGATCTTCTCCTTCTCCTCGGCGTTCCCGCGGAACTCGGCGTCGCGCTCGGCGAACGCCGCGCTGCGGGCCTGGAAGAAGGTGTCCTGCGCGCCCTTGAAGCGGGCCCACAGGTCCTCCTCGGCGTCGCGGGAGGCGCGCCCGGCGAGTTTCCAGCGGCGCATGAGGTCGCGGTAGGCCGCGGCGGTCTCGCCCCAGTCGGTGGAGCCGGTCATCGCCTCGGCCTCGGCGACCAGGCGCTCCTTCTCGCGGCGGGCGTCCTCGCGCTGCTCGTCCAGCGTCGCGAAGTACGCCTTGCGGCGCTTGGTGAACGCGTTGCGGGCGGACGACAGCCGCTTCCACAGCGCGGTCTCGGTGGGCCGGTCGATGCGGTCGGCGGCCTTCCACTCCTCGACGAGCTGCCGGAGCCGCTCGCCGCCGTTCTTCCAGTGGGTCTCCTCGGCGGCGATCCGCTCGGCCTCGGCGACGATGCGCTCCTTGGTCTCGCGCGCCTCGTGCCGGTGCTGCTCGCGCTGCGCCTTGACCTCCTCGCGGCGCCGCCCGACCCGCTCGGTCAGCCCGTCGAGGCGGCGGGCCAGCGCGTCGAGGTCGCCGACCGCGTTGGCCCCGGTCACCGCCTCGCGCAGCCGGCCGATGCTCTGCTCGGCCTGGGCGGGCTGCAGGTCGGTCGTGCGGACGCGCTGCTCGAGCAGACCGATCTCGGTGGCGAGCGAATCGTACTTGCGCTTGTAGTAGGCCAGGGCCTCCTCGGGCGCGCCCGCCTGCCAGGATCCGACGACCCGCTCGCCGTCGGCCGTCCTGACATAGACGGTGCCGTCCTCGTCCACCCGGCCCCATGGATCGGTCGCGCTGGACACCCTTGCCTCCTGAATCGCGGGTCCGAACGTGCTCACGCCCTTCGGACCCTCCACACCTTAGTATCCCGTTCGGCTGATACCGGTCACCCGGCCGCGGCGCCGATCGTGACGTCCTCGATCGTGACCTTCTTCTTGGGGGCGCCGTCGCCCTCGGGCTCCGAGCCCGCCGCGGCGATCTTCTCCAGCACGTCCATACCCTTGGTGATCTTGCCGAACACGGTGTAGTCGGGCTGGAGCTGCGAATCGTCGTAGACCATGAAGAACTGGCTGCCGTTGGTGTCGGGCCCCGAATTCGCCATCGCGAGGGTCGCCTTGCCGTAGGTCGCGCCGTCGAGGTTCTCGTCGGCGTACTGGTAGCCGGGACCGCCCGTGCCCTTGCCGGTCGGATCGCCGCACTGCAGGACGTTCAGCCCGCCGCTGGTGAGCCGATGGCACGGGCTGTCGTCGTAGAAGTTCTTCTCCGCGAGGAACGCGAACGAGTTCACGGTGCAGGGCGCCTTCTCGCCGTCCAGCTCGAAGACGACGTCGCCCTGGTTCGTCTTGACGGTCGCGTTCACCGTGCCCGTGTGGACGGGTTTCGCGGGCGGGGTGCCGAGGTCCTTCGGCGCCCCGGGCGCGTCGGACGGGCCGTACGCGCACTCGCCGTTCGCGGGCGTCGCGGCGCCGGACGCGGCGTTCGCCTCGGCCGGGTCGTCCTCGCCGGTGAACAGGAAGAATCCCGCCCCGCCGAGTGCGATCACCGCCACCGCGGCGGCCGAGCCGAAGACCTTCAGCCGGCGCGCCCTGGCCGCCTCCGCCGCCCGGCGCTGCTGCTGGCGCTCGTAGCGTTGCCGCGCGAGCTGCTTCTTGCGGTCCTTCCCCGCCACTGGCCATGCCCTTTCGCTGTGATCATTCGCTGTGATCAGGTGAACGTGCAGCGCATAGTAGCGGTACCGGCGCGTAAAAGCGCCGTAAAACGGACGCCGGGGGGCGAGGTCGCCCTCCCGGCTCGCCGGAGCACGCTCCGCGACACGGCGATCCGCGGATCTCGTTCGCGGTGGCCGCGGACGCGCCGGTACCCTCGAACACGCCCACCGAGATGGTTCTAAGGAAGGACGTCCGTGCTCGTCGCCGGGTTCCCCGCTGGATCGTTCGCCGCGAACTGCTACGTCGTGGCGCCCGCCGCGGGTGAGGAGTGCGTCATCATCGACCCCGGCCAGGACGCCGAGGCAGGCATCGACGAGATCCTGCGCGAGCATCGCCTGAAGCCGGTCGCGGTGCTGCTGACCCACGGGCACATCGACCACGTGTGGTCGGTGGCGCCGGTGTGCGGCGCGAAGGACGTGCCCGCGTTCGTCCATCCGGACGACCGGGACCTGCTGACCGATCCGGCGAAGGGGCTGTCGCTCGGCCCGGGCCAGCAGCTGTTCGGCGGGCTGGAGCTGACCGAGCCGGACGACGTGCGGGAACTGGCCGACGGCGCCGAGCTGGAGCTCGCCGGGCTGCGGTTCGCCGTCGACCACGCGCCCGGCCATACGCCCGGGTCGGTGACCTTCCGGACGCCCGCGACGCGGGAGCTCCCCGACGTGATGTTCTCCGGGGACCTGCTGTTCGCCGGGTCGATCGGCCGCACCGACCTGCCGGGCGGGTCGCACGAGCAGATACTCGCCAGCTTGGCGCGGGTGTGCCTGTCGCTGCCCGACGAGACCGCCGTCCTGCCCGGCCACGGCCCCCAGACCACAATCGGCCGCGAGCGCGCCACCAATCCGTTCCTCGCGGACACCGCGCCCGCCGACGGGCCCCGCAAGGGACTCTAGGAACCTTCAGACATCATGAGTTCGAGCTTCCAGGCCCCCAAGGGGGTCAGTGAATACGTCCCGCCGCGCGCGGACCTGCTGTACGCGGTCCGGGAGGCGTTCGCCGAGCAGGCGCGGCTGGCCGGATACGGCTACCTGGAACTGGCCGTCTTCGAGGACACCAACCTGTTCCGCCGCGGCGTCGGCGAATCCACCGACGTGGTGTCCAAGGAGATGTACACGTTCGAGGACCGCGGCGGCCGCTCGCTGACGCTGCGGCCCGAGTTCACCGCGTCCGTCCTGCGGTGCGTGCTGGAGCACGGCCTGCACAAGCAGGGCGCGCTGCCGGTGAAGGTCTGGACGACCGGTGCGGCGTTCCGCGCCGAACGCCCCCAGCAGGGCCGCTACCGGCAGTTCTACCAGCTCGACCTGGAGGCGATCGGCAGCGAGGACCCGCGGGTCGACGCCGAGACGATCGCGATCGCGGCGAACTGGTACCGCTCCCTCGGGCTGACGCGGGTCCGGCTGCTGCTGAACTCGCTCGGCTGCCGCGAATGCCGCCCCGCCTACCGGGCGCGCCTCCAGGAGTTCCTGCGCGGACTCGACCTGGACGAGGCCACCCGCGCCCGCATCGAGATCAATCCGCTGCGGGTCCTGGACGACAAGCGCCCGCAGGTCCGCGAGCAGCTCGCCGGCGCGCCGCTGATGGCCGACCACCTGTGCGCGGCGTGCAAGGCGCACCACGACGCCGTCCGGGAACTGCTGGCCGACCTCGGCATCGAGTGGGAGGACACCCCCACCCTGGTGCGCGGCCTCGACTACTACACCCGGACGACCTACGAGTTCGACCACCCGCTGCTGGGCGCCCAGTCGGGCATCGGCGGCGGCGGCCGCTACGACGGGCTGTCGGAGGACATCGGCGGCCCGCCGCTGCCCGGCATCGGGTTCGGTCTCGGCCTGGACCGGACGATCCTCGCGCTGGAGGCCGAGGGCGCCGAGTTCGCCGCCCGGCCGCGCTGCGAGGCGTTCGGGGTGCCGCTGGGCGACGCCGCCGAGCGCCGCATGTTCGGCCTCGTCGCGGAGCTGCGCCGGTCCGGGATCGCCGCCGACGCGGCGTTCGGCGGCAAGAGGCTCAAGGGCGCCATGAAGGACGCGGACCGGTCCGGCGCCCGGTACGCCGTGATCCTCGGCGAGCGAGATATCGCGGACGGCGTCGCCCAGGTCAAGGATCTGGCCGCGGGAGAGCAGACCGCCGTCCCCCTCGCCGACATCGTCACGACGTTGAAAGAAAGGCTTGAGAAATGATCCGCTCGCACGAGGCGGGGACGCTCCGCAGGGAGCACGCCGGGCAGCAGGTCACGCTGGCCGGCTGGGTGGCCCGCCGCCGCGACCACGGCGGCGTCACGTTCATCGACCTGCGGGACGCGTCCGGCACCGCGCAGGTCGTGTTCCGGGAGGAGGACGCGGCGCACGACCTGCGGTCGGAGTTCTGCGTCAAGGTCGTCGGCGAGGTCCGCGTCCGGCCGGAGGGCAACGAGAACCCCGAGCTGCCCACCGGCGACATCGAGGTCGCCGCCGAGACGATCGAGGTGCTGTCGGAGGCCGCGCCGCTCCCGTTCCCCATCGAGGGCGACGTCAACGTCAACGAGGAGATCCGGCTCAAGTACCGCTACCTCGACATCCGCCGCGACGCGGTGGCGCACGCCATGCGCGTCCGGTCGGAGGCGTCGTTCCTCACGCACGAGGTGATGCGCGAGCACGGCTTCGTCAACGTCGAGACCCCGACGCTGACCCGGTCGACGCCCGAGGGCGCCCGCGACTTCCTCGTGCCCGTCCGGCTCAAGCCCGGCCACTGGTACGCGCTGCCGCAGTCCCCGCAGCTTTTCAAGCAGCTGCTCATGGTCGGCGGGCTGGAGCGCTACTACCAGATCGCCCGCTGCTACCGCGACGAGGACTTCCGCGCCGACCGGCAGCCGGAGTTCACCCAGATCGACATCGAGATGTCGTTCGTCGACCAGGACGACGTCCTGCGCGTCGGCGAGGACCTCGTGGCCCGGCTGTGGAAGGACATCGCCGGGTACGAGATCCCCCGGCCGATCCCCCACATCACCTACGCCGACGCCATGGCGCGGTACGGCTCCGACAAGCCCGACCTGCGGTTCGGCAACGAGCTGACCGACATGACGGAGTACTTCGCCGGCACCACGTTCCGGGTGTTCCAGGCCCCGTACGTCGGCGCGGTGGTGATGCCCGGCGGCGCGTCGCAGACCCGCAAGGAGCTGGACGCCTGGCAGGACTGGGCGAAGTCCCGCGGCGCCCGCGGCCTCGCGTACGTCCTCGTCCAGCAGGACGGGACGCTGGGCGGGCCGGTCGCCAAGAACCTGTCGGACGCCGAGAAGGACGGCCTCGCCGCGAAGACGGGCGCGTCCCCCGGCGACGCGGTCTTCTTCGGGGCGGGCAAGCGGCACGCCACGCAGGAGCTGCTGGGCGCCGCCCGCCTGGAGATCGGCCGCCGCTGCGGGCTGATCGACGCGTCCGCGTGGGAGTTCGTCTGGGTCGTGGACGCGCCGGTCTTCGAGCCGGTCGAGGACGACAAGGGCGAGCAGATCGGCTGGACGCCGGTCCACCACCCGTTCACCGCGCCCAAACCCGAGTTCGCCGACACCTTCCAGGACGACCCGGGCGCCGCGCTCGCCGACGCCTACGACCTCGTGCTGAACGGCAACGAGATCGGCGGCGGCTCGATCCGTATCCACCGCGCCGAGATGCAGCAGCGGGTGTTCGACGTCCTCGGCATGTCCAAGGAGGATGCCGAGTCGAAGTTCGGCTTCCTGCTCGAGGCGTTCAAGTTCGGCCCGCCCCCGCACGGCGGCATCGCGTTCGGCTGGGACCGGGTCGTCATGCTGCTCGCCGGGCAGGAGTCGATCCGCGACGTCATCGCCTTCCCGAAGGCCGCGTCCGGGTTCGACCCGCTGACCGCCGCGCCCACGCCGATCACGCCGCAGCAGCGCAGGGAGGCCGGCGTCGACGTGGTCCCCGAGGACGAACCCGCGGAGAGCTGACCCGCGCGCACGACGAAGGGCGGCCGTCGTTCCCGGCGGCCGCCCTTCCGTGTTGTCAGCGGGTGGCGCCGCTCGTCACGCGGTAGACGTCGTACACGCCGTCGATCGAGCGGACGGCCTTCAGGACGTGCCCGAGGTGCTTCGGGTCGCCCATCTCGAAGGTGAAGCGGCTGACGGCG
Source organism: Actinomadura sediminis (assembly GCF_042675525.1). Taxonomy (NCBI): domain Bacteria; kingdom Bacillati; phylum Actinomycetota; class Actinomycetes; order Streptosporangiales; family Thermomonosporaceae; genus Actinomadura; species Actinomadura sediminis. The sequence continues at coordinate 34,986 of NZ_JBHTJA010000058.1, read as the reverse complement.
ACGCGGTCGCGGGTGGTGGTGACCGACGCGGACAGGATGTTGACGTGCTGGTCGGACAGCACGCGGGTGACGTCGGACAGCAGCCGGGGCCGGTCGAGCGCCTCGACCTGGATGGCCACGAGGAAGACCGAGTCCTCGCCCGGCGACCACTTGACGTCGATGAGCCGGTCGGGCTGGCTCCGGAGGCTCTCGACGTTGGCGCAGTCGCTGCGGTGGACCGAGACGCCGTGGCCGCGGGTGACGAAGCCGACGATCTCGTCCCCGGGGACCGGCGTGCAGCAGCGCGACAGCCGGACCCACACGTCCGGGTCGTCGGCAACGACGACGCCGGGGTCGCCCGCGGGCCGGTTCCGCTTGCGGCGGGTCGGCAGCGCGATCTCGGCGAGGTCCTCCTCGGCGCTCTCCACGCCGCCGAGGGCGTCCACGAGCCGCTGCACGACGTGCTGGGCGGAGACCTGGCTCTCGCCGACCGCCGCGTACAGGGAGGACACGTCGGGGTAGCGCATGTCGCGGGCGAGGGCCAGGAGGGCCTCCCCGGACATCATGCGCTGCAGCGGCATGTTCTGCTTGCGCATGGCGCGGGCGATGGCGTCCTTGCCGGACTCGATCGCGGTGTCGCGGCGCTCCTTGGAGAACCAGTGCTTGATCTTGTTGCGGGCGCGGGCGCTCTTGACGAACCCGAGCCAGTCGCGGCTGGGTCCGGCGTCCTGCGACTTGGAGGTGAACACCTCGACGGTGTCGCCGTTGTCGAGGGTGGACTCGAGGGGGACGAGACGCCCGTTGACGCGGGCGCCGATGCAGCGGTGCCCGACCTCGGTGTGGATCGCGTACGCGAAGTCGACCGGGGTCGCCCCCTGCGGCAGGGCGATCACGTCGCCCTTGGGGGTGAAGACGAACACCTCGGAGACCGACAGGTCGAACCGGAGGGACTCCAGGAACTCGGCCGGGTCGGCGGTCTCCTTCTGCCAGTCGAGGAGCTGCCGGAGCCACTGCATGTCGCCGGCGCGGCGGCCGCCGACGGTCTCCTCCTTGTACTTCCAGTGCGCGGCGACGCCGTACTCGGCGCGCCGGTGCATCCCCCATGTGCGGATCTGCAGCTCGACGGGCTTGCCGCCGGGCCCGATCACCGTGGTGTGCAGCGACTGGTACATGTTGAACTTCGGCATCGCGATGTAGTCCTTGAACCGGCCGGGGACCGGGTTCCATCGCGCGTGGATCGAGCCGAGGGCGGCGTAGCAGTCGCGGACGCTGTCGACCAGGACCCGGATGCCGACCAGGTCGTAGATGTCGTCGAAGCTGACGTCCCGGGCGATCATCTTCTGGTAGATCGAGTAGTAGTGCTTCGGCCGTCCCGTCACGGTGGCCTTGATGCGGGCCTCGCGCAGGTCGGTGGAGACGTTCTCGATCACTTCCTGCAGGTAGACGTCCCGGCGCGGGGCGCGTTCGGACACCAGCCGGGCGATCTCGTCGAACCGCTTCGGGTACAGGGTGGCGAACGCGAGGTCCTCCAGCTCCCATTTGAGCGTGTTCATCCCGAGGCGGTGCGCGAGCGGCGCGAACACCTCGAGCGTCTCGCGGGCCTTCTTCTCCTGCTTGTGCCGCGGCATGTAACGCAGCGTGCGCATGTTGTGCAGCCGGTCGCCGAGCTTGATCACCAGGACGCGGATGTCGCGGGACATCGCCACGACCATCTTGCGGACGGTCTCGGCCTCGGCGGCCTCGCCGTACTTGACCTTGTCGAGCTTGGTGACGCCGTCGACGAGCGCGGCGATCTCGTCGCCGAAGTCGGCGGTGAGCTCGTCCAGGCTGTAGGGCGTGTCCTCGACGGTGTCGTGCAGCAGCGCCGCGCAGAGCGTCTCGGTGTTCATGCCGAGCTCGGCGAGGATGGTGGCGACGGCGAGGGGGTGCGTGATGTACGGGTCGCCGCTCTTGCGTTTCTGGTGCCGGTGGTAGTGCGCCGCGACGTCGTAGGCGCGTTCGATGAGCCGGAGGTCCGCCTTCGGATGGGTGTTGCGGACCGTCTTGATCAGTGGTTCCAGTACCGGGTTCATGGCGCTTCCGCGCTGGGCGCCCAGCCGTGCGAGCCTGCGGCGCACCCGGGCGGCGGACGGCGGGATCGTGGTGGTCGCGGAGGTTCCCCGGTCGCCGGGGTCCTCCTCGGTATGGGACGCGGGGCCGGGCCGGGCGGGTTTCGCCTCGCCCCCGGTGCCGCCCGGGGTCGCGCCCGCCGTGGCGGCGTCCTTCGGAGCGGCGTCCTTCGGGGCCGCGTTCTTCGGTGCGGCGTTATTCTGTGCAGCGTCTTTCGGTGCGGCGCCTGCGGCGGCCTCGCCCGGCGCCGGACCGGTTCCGGGGGTGCGGGACGGGGCGTCGACGGTCGAGGCGGGGCCGGTGGGCTCGTTTCCGGGGGACTCGTTTCCAGTGAGCTCGTCTCCGGTGGGCCGGGCGCCGGGGCGGTCGGGCTCGCGCTCGGCGTCTGGACCGGCGGGCTCGGCGCGCTCGACGGCCGCCTCGCCGGCGGCCGGCGTGGCGCGGCGGGCCCCGGCCGCGGGTTTCTCCGCGGCCTCGCTCACCGCGCCGGTCGATGCCACCTCACCGGGCACTCAGCCTCCTCGGTCCATGCGGGCGCCGCAAGCCGTCCGCCCCGCGGGTGAGCGCCCGACCCCACCGGGCTCGATTGCGCCAGTGTATCCGGCGCCCGTTCCGCGTTAGACGGTAACCAGCGAGTGAACGTCGAGATTCCCGACCTTGTCGCGCCCCTTCAGGAACGACAGCTCCAGCAGGACCGAGAGGCCGACGACCTCGCCGCCGCAGCGCCGCACGAGGTCGGCGGCGGCGCGCGCCGTCCCGCCGGTGGCCAGGACGTCGTCGACGATCAGGACGCGGTCGCCGGTCTCGAAGGCGTCCGCGTGGATTTCGATCGTCTCCGTCCCGTACTCGAGATCATAGGTGGCGGCGTGCGTCAGCGCGGGGAGTTTGCCCTTCTTGCGGACGGGCACGAAACCCGCCCCGAAGTGGTAGGCGACGGGCGCGGCGAGGATGAACCCCCGCGCCTCGATCCCGACGATCTTGTCGATGGTGCCGCGGCCGTGGTGGTTGACGATGGCGTCCACCACGCCCGCGAACGCGACGTGGTCCGCGAGCAGCGGAGTGATGTCCTTGAACACGACCCCCGGCTTCGGGTAGTCGTCCACGTCGCGGATCCGTTCCTCTATCAGCTTGCCGAGGTCCACCATCGTTCGCCCCCCTGAGACGTTCGTTGCTTCCTGCCGCCCCGGAGGGCTCCGCGCGCCGCCGTGCGGCCCGCGGTCACTTGCCGCGGCGCTGCTGGCGCGTGCCGCGCCGGGGCTGATGCCGCGGCCCCGACTGCACCACCTTGCGCACGGCGACCGGCTTCGCGGCGTCCCCGGCGGGGACCGCCGGGCCGTCGTCCGCTGCGCTTTCCCCCGCGTCGTCCCCGTCCGGGCCGCCGCCGGGCGCGCCCGCCGTCGCCTTCACCTTGGCGGCCGTCTTCGACCTCCGCTTCGCGCTGGCCTCGCGGCGCGCGATGTTCGCCCGGATCTCCCGGTACTTGGGTTCGCGCTCCTTCAGCTGCACCAGCAGCGGCGTCGCGACGCACAGCGACGAGTACGTTCCGACGATCATCCCGACGAACAGGGCGAGCGAGAGGTCCTTCAGCGTGCCCGCGCCGAACAGCGTCGTCCCGATGAACAGGATCGCCGCCACCGGCAGGATCGCGACCAGCGAGGTGTTCAGGGACCGGACGAGCGTGCTCGCCAGCGCCCTGTTCGCGGCCTCGCTGTAGGTGGTCTTGGAGGTCGGGCCCAGCGGCTTGGTGACCTCCTTGATCATGTCGAACACCACGACCGCGTCGTACAGCGAGTACCCGAGGATCGTCAGGAAGCCGAGCAGCGTCGCCGGGGTCACCTCGAACCCGGACCAGGCGTAGACGCCCGCGGTGATCACGAGGTCGTGGACGAGGGCGACGACCGCGGCCGCCGCCATCCGCCATTCGAACGCGATGGACAGGTACGCGACGATCAGCACCATGAAGACGGCGAGGGCCTGCCACGCCTTCGACTGGATCTCACCGCCCCAGGAGGCGCCGACCACCTGGGTGCTGACCTTGTCGCCCGGGACGCCGAGCCGCTCGGTGACGCTCTGCTTGACCTCGGTGACCTCCGCGGAGGACATGCTCTCGGTGGTCACCCGCCACTTGTCGCCGGCCTCCTGCACGATCGTCTGGTGGGCGCCGCCGTCGGCGACGGCGCCGCGCACCTGCTCGATCGACGCGCTCGGCGCCTGGAAGGTGAAGACCGAACCGCCCTTGAACTCCACGCCGAAGTTGAGGCCCTGCACGACCAGGCCGGCGATGGACAGGACGAGCAGCAGCCCGGAGATCGAGTACCACAGCTTCGGCCGGCCGACGATGTCGGCACTGACCTCGCCCCGGTAGATCCGGGAGATGATCGCGCGCGTCGCCATGGCTCAGACCTCCTGGCTCGTCGGGCGGGCGGCGGAGGCCGGCACGGCCCCGGGTTCGCGGCGCAACCGTCTGGCGTCGACCCCGGACAGCGGATGGCCCTGGCCGAAGAACCTGGTGCGCGACAGCACCGCCACGAGCGGCTTGGTGAAGAAGAACACCACGATCACGTCGATGAGGGTGGTCAGTCCCATCGCGAACGCGAACCCGGCGACGCCGCCGACCGCGAGGAAGTACAGCACGAGCGCGGCCAGGAACGTCACCGCGTCGGCGACCAGGATCGTGCGGCGGGCGCGCTTCCAGGCCGTCTCGACGGACGGCCGGAGCTTGCGGCCCGCGCGCAGCTCGTCCCGCAGCCGCTCGAAGTAGACGATGAACGAGTCGGCGGTGATGCCGATCGACACGATCAGTCCGATGATGTGCGGCAGCGAGAGCCGGAAGCCCATGTTCTCGCCGAGCACCACCACCGCCAGGTAGGTGATCGCGGAGGCGACCGCGAGGCTGGAGACCGCGACCAGGCCGAGGCCGCGGTAGTAGACCATGCAGTAGAGGACCACGAGGGCGAGACCGATGGCGCCGGCGATCAGGCCGCCGGTGAGCTGGTCGGAACCGAGCGTGGAGGAGACCTCGTCGATGGAGCTCTGCTCGAACTCCAGTGGCAGCGCCCCGTACTTGAGCACGTTCGCCAGGTCGGTGGCGTACTGCTGGCCGAAGCTCTCGGGCGGGCCGTCGATGCTGGCGGTGCCGCCGGTGATCGGGCCCTGGTTGATGGCGGGCGCGGAGACGACCTGGCCGTCCAGGACGATCGCGATCTGTGCCCGCGCGGAGGTGGGGTCCTGCTGGTAGGCGCCGTACGCCTCGGTGGTGACCTGCCCGAACTGGTCGGCGCCCTTGCCGTCGAAGTCGAGGGAGACCGACCAGCTCGGCTGCCCCTGCTGGGCGTTCGGCGGGAGCGCCTCGGCACCGTCGACGTTCTCGCCGAGCACCCGGACGGGACCGAGGATGTACTTGGTGACCTCGCCGTTCTCGGACTTCTGGTCGCAGGCGACGACCCAGTCCCTGCCGGGGTCGTTGGAGCCGGGGGCGCGGCGGTCGCCGTTGTAGCAGTCGAGCGCCTCGAACTGCTTGATGACCGCCTGGTCGCGGACGCCCGGGTAGAGCGCGGACGTGTCGGTTCCGCCGGACGCGCCGGCGTCCCCGGGCGACGCCGGAGGCTCGGGCGACGGGGAGGCCGTGGCCGAGGGGTTCTCCGAAGGGTTCGCCGAGGGGGTGGGGGCGGTGAGCGCGCCGGACGCGGCGCGGCCGCGCGGCGCCGCGGACGACGAGGGCGTCGGCTCCCCGGCGGACGCCGAGGCGGACGGCGCGGGGTTCGGGTCCCCGTCGCCGTCGCCGCGATCACCGCTTCCCCGGTCGGCCCGCTCGCCTCCGCCCGCGGACGGCGACGGCGCCGGGGAGGTCCCCGTCGCCGGCCGTCCGTCCGCTGCCGCGAACACCTGCCGGAACTGGAGCTTCGCGGTGGTGCCGATCATGTTGACGACGCGGCTCTGGCCCGCCCCCGGCACGTTGACGACGATGTTGTCGCCGCCCTGCTTCTGCACCTCGGCGTCCGAGACGCCCAGGCCGTTGACCCGCTGGGTCATGATCTTGACGGCCTGCTCCATCTGCTCGGCCGGCGGGGCGGCGCCGTTCGGCGTCCTGGCGGACAGCGTCACGGTCGTCCCGCCGGCGAGGTCGAGCCCGAGCTTGGGCGTCGTGGCTCCCTGCAGTACGGCCGTTCCCGCCAGGACCACCAGAATCGCGAAGAGCGCGAGGAGGGTGCGTCCCGGCTTGGGGACGTTCTTGGGGGGAGCCACGTGTCGTCTTACTTCCCGTCTCGAATCGGTGCCGGAGGGGCGTCAGTCGGAGGACTTGCGCCCGGCCTTCGCACCGGCCTTCGCCTCGCCGTCGCCGTCCTCGTCGTCGGCGTCGGCGCCGGCGGCCGCGTCGTCCTTGGTGAGGTCGACCGCGTCACCGTCGCGCTCGGCGTCGTCGCGGTCATCGTCGTCCTCGTCGAGGTCGAGCTCCTCGGCGTCGGCGCCCTTGGCGTCGTCGTCCTGGAGGACCCGCATGACGGCCTGCTTGACGAAGCTCACCTCGACGCCGGGCGCGATCTCCAGCAGCACGCCGTCGTCGTCCACCGACAGCACGGTGGCGCGCATGCCGCTGGTCGTCATCACGCGCGCGCCCGGCTGCAGGGAGCTCTCCATCTGCAGCTGCTCCTTGCGCCGCTTGTTCTGCGGGCGGATGAGGAGGAAGTAGAAGACCAGCGGAATGGCCAGCAGAAGCAGGAGGTTGAAGGCCCCGCTGCCGCCCGACTCCGCTGCAATGATCATGTCGCCGCCCATTAATGGGGCATCCTTCCGGTATCGATTGCCCAGCCCGTGACCGGATCGGCCACATCATTGGAACCGTCGGCTGGAAGACGGTGGACCAGGACCCGGAGTCTAGAGATTACGCCAGACCCCGGCAACGACGTGACGACCGGTGGTGCCGGGAAGTTCCCAACCCGTTACCGATGATCGCCGTCACGGCCGGTCGGCGTCGTCGTCCAGGTCGAACAGCGTCCCGGCCAGCGGCGCCGTCGGCGGCGGGGTCAGCCCGAGATGCGCCCACGCGGCGCCGGTCGCGACCCGGCCGCGGGGCGTCCGGGCCAGGAGCCCCTGCCGCACCAGGAACGGCTCCGCCACCACCTCGACCGTCTCCGGCTCCTCCCCCACCGCGACGGCCAACGTCGACAGCCCCACCGGGCCGCCGCCGAACTTGCGCAGCAGGGAACCGAGCACGGCACGGTCGAGCCGGTCGAGACCCCGTTCGTCCACCTCGTACAACGACAGCGCCGTCCGCGCCGATTCCCGGGTGACGGTCCCGTCGCCGCGCACCTCGGCGTAGTCGCGGACGCGCCGCAGCAGCCGATTCGCGATCCGGGGCGTGCCGCGGGCGCGCCCGGCGACCTCCGCGGCGGCCTCGTCGGTGATCTCCACGCCCAGCAGGCCCGCCGAACGCCGGACGATGATCTCCAGTTCGGCGGGCTCGTAGAAGTCCATGTGGGCGGTGAACCCGAACCGGTCGCGCAGCGGTCCCGGCAGCATCCCGGCCCGGGTCGTCGCGCCCACCAGGGTGAACGGGGCGATGTCGAGGGGGATCGCGGTCGCGCCGGGCCCCTTGCCGACCACGACGTCGACGCGGAAGTCCTCCATCGCCATGTAGAGCATCTCCTCGGCGGGCCGCGCCAGCCGGTGGATCTCGTCGATGAACAGGACCTCGCCCTCCGCCAGCGTCGACAGGACGGCGGCCAGGTCGCCGGCCCGCTCGATGGCGGGGCCGGAGGAGATCCGCAGCGGCTGCCCCAGTTCCGCCGCGATGATCATCGCGAGGGTGGTCTTGCCGAGGCCGGGCCCGCCGGACAGCAGCACGTGGTCGGGCGTCCGGCCGCGCCGCAGCGCGCTGTGCAGAACCAGCGCGAGCTGCTCGCGGACCCGTTCCTGGCCGACGAAGTCGCCGAGCTTCTTCGGCCGCAGCGCGGCCTCGATGACCTGCTCCTCGGACCCGTCGGCGTCCGCCGAGACGAGCCGCTCGTCCTCGCTCACTTGCTCAGCTTCTTCAGGGCCGACTTCAGCAGGGTGGCGACGGGCGGGGTCTCGGCGCCGTCGAGGTCGGCGGCGACCGCGTCCACGGCCGCGTCGGCGTCCTTGGCCGACCAGCCGAGGTTGATCAGGCCCATCTGCACCTGCTCGCGCCACGGTTCGGCGCGGACGGGCGCCCGCGCCCCGCCGGCGTCGTCGCCGGTGGGGCCGCCGAGGCGGTCCTTCAGCTCGAGCACGATGCGCTGCGCGCCCTTCTTGCCGATGCCGGGGACCTTGGTGAGGGCGGCGAGGTCCTCGGCGGCCACGGCGCGGCGGAGCGCGTTCGGGGTGTGCACGGCCAGCATCGCCAGCGCGAGCCGGGGTCCGACGCCGCTCGCGGTCTGCAGCAGCTCGAACACCGTCCGCTCGTCGTCGTCGGCGAACCCGAAGAGGGTGAGCGAGTCCTCCCGGACGACCAGCGACGTCGGCACCCGGGCGTGGTCGCCGACGCGCAGCCCGGCCAGCGTGGCGGGGGTGCACTGCACCGCGAGGCCGACGCCGTGCACGTCGATCACCGCGCCGTCGGGTCCGGCGGCGGCCACCTCGCCGCTGACGAAGGCGATCACTGGACGGTCCCTCCTGTTCTGCGGGCGGCGAGCCGTTCGCGTTCGGCCCGGGCCGCCTCCTCGATCCGCGACCGGAACGCGTGCGCCGGCTGCCGTGCCGCCCCGCCGCGCCACACGTGGCAGATCGCGAGGGCGAGCGCGTCGGCGGCGTCGGCGGGCTTCGGCGCCGCGTCGAGCGCGAGCAGCCGCGTCACCATCTTCGTCACCTGCGCCTTGTCGGCGCGCCCGTTGCCGGTGACGGCCGCCTTGGCCTCGCTGGGGGTGTGCAGGGCGACCGGCAGCCCGCGGCGCGCGGCGGCGAGCATCGCGATGCCCGCGGCCTGCGCGGTGCCCATCACGGTGCGCACGTTGTGCTGCGAGAACACCCGCTCCACGGCGACGGCCTCGGGGCGCAGCTCGTCCATGACGGCCTCGATGCCGCGCTCGACCTCCAGCAGCCGGAGGGCGTGGTCGTCGTCCGGGCCGGTGCGGACGACGGACACGTGCACCAGCCGGAGCGGCCTGCCCGGGGCGCCGTCGACGACGCCCACCCCGCACCGGGTGAGCCCGGGGTCCACCCCCATCACCCGCACGGCCGCCCCTCTCGATCATCTGTTCGGGCCGCCAACGCTACCAATCCGCGCCGACATCGCGCAGCGCCCGCCCGCGTGTGTCACCGGACGGGCGCGCCCGCCGGCCCGCGCCCGCGAGGCGGCCCTCACGGGGACTCGCGGGAACGCGCGGGAACGCGCGGACGCCGCCGCGCGGTCGGGCTGCGCGGCGGCGTCCGGCGACGACGATCGTGCTCAGGCGTCGATCGCGGCCATGACCTCGTCGGGGACGTCGAAGTTCGCGTAGACGTCCTGGACGTCGTCGGAGTCCTCCAGGGCGTCCAGGAGGCGGAAGACCTTCTTCGCGTTCTCCTCGTCGAGGGGGACGGTGACGCTCGGCAGGAACTTGCTCTCGGCCGACTCGTAGTCGATCCCGGCCTCCTGGAGGGCGGTGCGGACGGCGACGAGGTCACCGGCCTCGCTGACGACCTCGAAGTTGTCCTCGTCGAGCTCGTTGACCTCCTCGGCGCCGGCGTCGAGGACGGCCATCATCACGTCGTCCTCGCTGGTGCCGTTCTTCGGGACGATCACGACGCCCTTGCGGTTGAACATGTACGACACCGAGCCCGGGTCGGCGAGGGAGCCGCCGTTGCGGGTCAGGGCGACGCGGACCTCGGAGGCGGCGCGGTTGCGGTTGTCGGTGAGGCACTCGATGAGCACCGCGACGCCGCCGGGCGCGTAGCCCTCGTAGGTGATGTTCTGCCAGTCCGCGCCCCCGGCCTCCTCACCGGCGCCGCGCTTGCGCGCGCGCTCGATGTTGTCGTTGGGGACCGAGTTCTTCTTCGCCTTGTAGATGGCGTCGTACAGGGTGGGGTTGGCGTCGGGGTCGCCACCGCCCGTGCGGGCCGCCACCTCGATGTTCTTGATCAGCTTCGCGAAGAGCTTGCCCCGCTTGGCGTCGAGGGCCGCCTTCTTGTGCTTGGTCGTCGCCCATTTGGAATGGCCGGACATCTCAATCCTCCTCAACCATCGCCCGGCGCACCAGATCGGCGAAGTAGTGGTGCACGCGGAAGTCGCCCGTCAGTTCCGGGTGGAACGCCGTGGCCATCAGCCGGCCCTGACGGACGGCGACGATCCTACCGGCGTTCGGGCCGCCCTCGGCGCGGCCGATGATCTCGACGGCGTCGCCGGTGGACTCCACCCAGGGGGCGCGGATGAATACGGCGTGGTACGGCGTGTCGCCCATCCCGGCCAGCGGCACGTCGGACTCGAAGGAGTCGACCTGCCGGCCGAAGGCGTTGCGCCGCACGGTCATGTCGATCCCGCCGACGGTCTCCTGGCCGTCCGCTCCGCCGTGGATGCGGTCGGCCAGCATGATCATGCCGGCGCAGGAGCCGTAGGCGGGCATGCCGCCCTCGATCCGCTTGCGCAGCGGCTCCAGCAGGTCGAACGCGCGGGCCAGCCGCCACATGGTGGTGGACTCCCCGCCGGGCAGGACGAGTCCGTCGACCCGTTCCAGCTCCGCGGCGCGGCGCACGTTCAGGGGCCGGGCCCCGGCCTGTTCGAGGGCGCGCGCGTGCTCGCGCACGTCGCCCTGCAGCGCCAGGACGCCGATGGTCGGTACGGCAGTCACAAATGAACCTTCCGGGGGATGCGGACGGACCAACCCTAGACGTTCCGTCGTCCGGACGCTTTGTCCAACGCCCCGGTCAGGTGCGCGTCTTCCCGATCCGGGTCCCCGGCGTCACCGGGCGTCGCCGGTCCCGGCCCGGTCGCGGGCGCCGAGCTTGAAGCGGCGCAGGGGCAGTTCCAGGGGCAGGAACCCGTCCTTGCCGCGGTCGGCGATGCCGCGGCCGAACATGTGGGCGGCGGCGAGCGCGAGCCCGAACTCCTCGGGGTCGAACGGCAGCGGGACGTCCGGGGCGCCGGCGTCGAGGTCGCGCCAGAAGGGGCGCTCGGCGGGGAGGCGGGCGCCCTGGTCGACGATGACGCCGTCCTCGGCGGTGAGGAAGACGTCCCGGCGCAGTTCGGCGTCCTCGTACCAGCGGAACCAGCAGCCGCGGACGACGTTGTGCAGGACGAGCACGCCGCAGCGGGCGCCCGGGAGCGCCGCGGCGGTGGCGTCGGCGACGCGGCGCGCGTCGTCGTCGAGGCGGAACAGCCGGCGGTCGCACACCAGCAGCGCCCGTTCGTCGCGGGCGGCGCCGAAGGCCCCGACGAACAGCTCGTCCTCGTAGGGCCAGAGGGCGAAGTCGAGGACGGTGTCGCCGGTCTCGGTGAGGGCGCCCGCCGGGTGCAGGCCGCGGGCGACGCGCGCGGCGGCGTCCGGATCGGGTCGCAGACCGGGGCCGAAGACGTCGGCGGGTTCCCCGGCGCTCGCACAGGCCAGCGCGACCGACCAAGCCATGCTCTCCCCTCCCGCGGCCGGGCACCGCCCGCGGGATCGCGCCCTGCGCCCGGTCCCGCGCCGGCCGCGCCGCAAGCGTAACCCCGGAATGACGCGCTGTGGAGGGGCCGGAGGCGATCGCCCGCGCCGGGCGACCGCCTCCGGGACGTCAGCGGATCACCAGCCGCGGCCGGCGAACTTCTGGTCCTCGCCGAGGGACGCGACGTTGATGCCGACCATCGCGTCGCCGAGGCCGCGGGACACCTTGGCGATGACGTCGGGGTCGTCGTGGAAGGTGGTGGCCTTCACGATCGCCTCGGCGCGCTGGGCGGGGTTGCCGGACTTGAAGATGCCGGACCCGACGAACACGCCCTCGGCGCCGAGCTGCATCATCATCGCGGCGTCCGCGGGGGTCGCGATGCCGCCGGCGGTGAACAGCACGACGGGCAGCTTCCCGGCCTGCGCGACCTCCTTGACCAGCTCGTAGGGCGCCTGCAGCTCCTTGGCCGCGACGTACAGCTCGTCCTCGGGCAGGTTCTGCAGCCGGCGGATCTGCTGCCGGATCTGGCGCATGTGGGTGGTGGCGTTGGAGACGTCGCCGGTGCCGGCCTCGCCCTTGGAGCGGATCATCGCGGCGCCCTCGGTGATGCGGCGCAGCGCCTCGCCGAGGTTGGTCGCGCCGCACACGAACGGGACGGTGAACGCGAACTTGTCGATGTGGTTCTCGTAGTCGGCGGGGGTGAGCACCTCGGACTCGTCGATGTAGTCGACGCCGAGCGCCTGCAGCACCTGGGCCTCGACGAAGTGGCCGATGCGGGCCTTGGCCATGACCGGGATGGAGACCGCGTCGATGATCCCGTCGATCATGTCCGGGTCGCTCATCCGGGAGATGCCGCCCTCGGCGCGGATGTCGGCGGGGACCCGCTCCAGGGCCATCACGGCGACGGCGCCGGCGTCTTCGGCGATCTTCGCCTGCTCGGGCGTGACGACGTCCATGATCACGCCGCCCTTGAGCATCTCCGCCATGCCGCGCTTGACCCGGGCGGTCCCGGTCTCCGGCGCGGTGTTCTGGGAAGCGGGGCTGGAAGTGGACACGGGCAAATCCTCACGTGAGCGGAATGACTAGTCGATATCCATGATATTGCCTGCTTGTGCCACCTCTGGACCCGGCAGACCGTCAACGCGAGGATCGTCCGGTTTACAGACCGTCCGGTCTCCGCGCCCGACGCGGCCGCCCGGCATCCCGGAGGCCGGGCCGCCTCAGGGGATGACGGGGCCGCCGTCGTTGACGAGCACGACCCAGACCTGGCCGGGCGCGAACGTCATCGGCCTCCCGTCGGCGGTGGTGAACGTCGTCCCCTGCCCTTCGGACGGCCGTGACCAGCGGGCGTCGTATCCCTTGCCGTCGCGCAGGACGAGCGCGCGCCCCGTCCCCGTCGTCTGTATCAGCGGCGTGTAGTGGCCGAGGGAGTCGTGGAACTTCGAGCGCGTGGTCTTCGCGTACTGGACGACGATGGTGGCGCCGCCGAGCCTGCCGCCCTCGGCGGACACGTCGGGACGGCCGTCGAAGCTCGCGAGCCAGCGCTTCTCCTCGCCCGACCAGGTGAACCCCATCGTCGCCGAGGGCCATTTCGCGGTGAACGACCGCGTGGGCTCGCCGCCGTCCGGCGCGGGCCCGAACCGGAAGCCGATGTCGCGCGGACCGGTGGCCTCGGGCGCGAGTTCCAGCAGGTCACGGGGATCGGCGTACAGGTTGTACGGGATCGGTTTCGGGCCCGCCCGGAAGTAGGCGGATCCGCCGTTCTCCTGGGAGACGTCATAGGAGGGCGCCTGCCGGATGTGCTTCTTCATCTTGCTCTGGACGCCGGAGAACGCGAACGCGGGCCGTCCGAACTGCGCCAGGATGTGCAGGTCGGAGATCCGGGCGCTGCGGACGGGCCCGACGCGTTCGGGCAGCTTCGACGAGTACACCGCCATCAGGCGGGTCTCGCCGCCCTCGACCTGCTCGACGTAGACGATGTCGGCGTCCTCGACGCCGGACTGCGGCATCGCCCGCCGGGTGTTCGCGATCTTCACGGCGAGGACCGGGGCGCGCAGGCCCTCGGTGCCGCCGTCGAACGGGTGGGTCGTCGGCGCGGGGGTCGCGGCCCCGGCGCCGGGTCCGCCCGGCGCGCTCGGCGGTTCGGCCCGCCGGCCCGCGTCACCGCCGGAGCAGGCGGCGAGCGCGGCGGCGAGGACGAGCGTCCCGATCCCCGCGGCCGTCCGGCCGGCGGCGGTCCCGCCTCGGGTGGTGCGCACGCTGATCCCTCCTTCGCGAGGTCTGCCAGAGGGTAGCGAAACGCGCGCCGTGCCCCGTCCGGCCGGCGCGGCCCGGTCAGATGCCGGGCGGGTCGTCGTCGATCTCGAAGAAGCCCGGCAGCGGTGCGCGCCCGGCCAGCCGCAGCACCCGGATCAGCGGCTTGCGGCGCGCGATGCGGGCCTGGGAGACGGCGTCGTTGTAGAAGCGGCGGGCGTAGGCGACCTTCGCGGCGGAGGAGGACAGCTCCTCCAGCACCGCCTTGCCGTCCCCGTCGCCGGGCCCGGTGAGGGCGTCGACGAAGCCGGGCTGGTCGACGACGGCGCGCAGCGCCCGCGACAGGTCGCTCTCGGCGAACTCGCGGTGCTCGGCGTCGGCGGTGCGGGCCTCGTGCGCGGCGGTGGCGAGGACCAGGCTGGTGGCCGGGTCCAGCAGCCGGGACGCGGCCAGTTCGAGCGCGGCGGCCGCCCGCCGGACGAGCGCGGCGTCGAGCGCGGCGCGGGCCGTCTCGACGCGGACGTGCAGCCGGTCGAGCCGGGTCGCGCGCCACGACACGTACACGGCGAGCAGGAACGCGACGGCGATCCAGAACAGGACGTCGATGATCCAGTCGGGCATCCGGTGCTCTCCTAGGCCCCGGGACCGGACTCGACGACGCCGGCGTGGTCGAGGGACACGGTCTCGTACACCCGCAGCACGTCGCGGGCGACGGCCGACCAGTCGTAGTCGCGGACGGCGGCGCGGGCCTCGGCGGACAGCTGCTTGCGGCGGGCGGGGTCGTCGAGCAGGTCGGCGGCCGCCGCGGCGAGCGCCTCGTGGTCGCCGGTGGGGAACAGCGCCCCGGCGCGGCCGCCGCGCAGCACCCGGTCGAAGGCCTCGATGTCGCTGGCCAGGATGGGGGCGCCCGCCGCCATCGCCTCGGCGAGGACGATCCCGAAGCTCTCCCCGCCGAGGTTCGGCGCGACGAAGACGTCCACCGAGTGGTACGCGCGGACCTTGTCCGTCTCGCTGACCATGCCGAGCAGGACGACGCGGTCGCGCAGCTCCGGGGAGACGCGCGACATGACGTCGTCGGCGTCGCCCGGCCCCGCGATCAGCAGCCGCAGGCGGGGGCGGGCGCGGCCGAGGATCTCGAACGCGCGCAGCAGCACCTGCAGGCCCTTGCGGGGTTCGTCCATGCGGCCTAGGAAACCGATCGCCTCCTCGCCGGAGCCGTCCCCGGAGCCGTCCGCGCGGCCGGGCCAGCCCGGCAGCGGATCGGCCATCGCGTACCGCTCGGTGGCGACCCCGTTGGGGATGAGGACGGCGTCGCCGCCCAGGTGCTCGACGAGCGTGGTGCGGGCCGCCTCCGACACCGCGATCCGCCCGGTGATCTTCTCCAGGGCGCTCTGCAGGATCGGCGCGGTGACCGACACCACGCGGGACTTCTCGTAGGACGCGTGGAACGTGCCGACGATCGGGCCGTCGGCCGCCCAGCACGCCAGCAGCCCGAGCGACGGCGCGGCCGGCTCGTGCACGTGCAGGACGTCGAAGCCGCCCTCGCGGATCCAGCGCCGGACCCGGCTCGACGACAGGAAGCCGAACGCCAGCCGCGCGACCGAGCCGTTGTAGGGGACGGGGACGGCGCGCCCGGCCGGGACCGCGTACGGCGGCAGGTCGGCGTCGTCGTCGGCCGGGGTGATCACCGACACGCTGTGGCCGAGGGCGATGAGCGCCTCGGCGAGGTCGGCGATGTGCCGCTGGACGCCGCCCGGGACGTTCCAGGTGTAGGGGCAGACGATGCCGACCCTCATCGGGGTGCCTCCGCCGGGCTCCCCGGCAGGTCGTCGAGCCACACCTTCTGCAGCATGTGCCAGTCCTCGGGGTGGGCGCGAATGCCCTCCTCGAAGACGTCCGCGAGCTCCTGGGTCATGGCGCGGATCTTCTCCTGTCTGGCGCCCTCGGCGGGCACGGGGATCTCCTCGTGCACGCGCGCCGCCCAGTACTCCCCTTCGTACCACAGCGTCACGGGGATCAGCGCGGCGCCGGTCTGGATCGCCAGGGCGGCGGACACGGCGGGCATGCGGGCGGTGGCGCCGAAGAACTCGACGTCCACGCCGCTGTCGGTGAGGTCGCGGTCGACGACCAGGCAGACCGGGCGTCCCTCGCGCAGCCGCCGCGCCATCCGCCCGTAGGCGGACGCGCCCTTGTGCGCGAGGACCTCCATGCCGAGCCCCTCCCGGAACTCGACGAACCGGTCGAACAGCGACTCGGGCTTGAGCCGCTCCGCGACGGTGGTGAAGGGGTGCCCGTTGTGGACGAGCCAGGCGCCGGCGTGCTCGTAGTTGCCCATGTGCGGCAGGGCGAGGATCACGCCGCGGCCCGCCTCGAGGTTCGCGAAGATCTTCTTCTCGCCGGTGACGCGCATCTTCCCGACGATCCGCCTCCGGTCGTACTCGGGGAGACGGAACACCTCCAGCCAGTAGCGGAAGTAGGACCGCATGACCTTCTTGCTGAGGACGCGGACCTCGTCGTCGACGGCGTCCTTGCCGAGGACCCGGCACAGGTTCTTCTCGAGCTGCCGCACCCCGGCGCCGTGGCGGTGCCAGGTGCGGTCGGCGATGGCGGTGAACGCCAGCCGGGCCGCCCGCTCGGGCATCTTGCGGACGACCGTCCAGCCGATCGCGTAGGCGGCGTCCGCGGCCTCGTCGCGGTACGGGACGTTCATCGCCGCCGCTCCGCGCCGGCGTTCGCGGCCGCCCGCGCGCCGGGGCCGCCGGTCTCGGCGCCGCCATCGCCGCGGGCGTCACCGTCGCGGGCGTCACCGTCGCGGGCGTCACCGTCGCGGGCGTCGCCCGCCCGGGCCGCATCGTCGCTCTCGGCGGCGTCGGCGGCGCCGTTAGGGGCGGCTTCGTCACGGGCGGCCTCGTCACGGGCGGATTCGTCGGGCCGGTCGGCGGCGGGGGCCGGGGCGGCGCCGGGCGGGACGGGCGCGGGGTCGGCCTTCGCCTGGACGTAGACGGTCGCGAACCGCTGCCCGACCGTGACGGTGCTGAGCGCCGCCAGCGCCCACAGCGCGACGGCCAGGACGTAGGGGACGCCGAGGCCCGACAACCCGGCGGCGACGAGCGCGACGATGAGCCGCTCGGCCCGCTCGGCGATGCCGACGTCGCAGGTGTAGCCGAGGCCCTCGGCCCGGGCCTTGGCGTAGGAGACGACGACCCCGGACACCAGGCAGTAGAGCGCGACGCCCGCGAGCGCCTCCTGCCCGTCCCGGTACAGGCCGATCATCAGCCCGGAGAAGATGGCGGCGTCGGCGACCCGGTCCATGGTGGAGTCCAGGAAGGCGCCGAAACGGGAGATCTTCCCGGTGACGCGGGCGACCGCGCCGTCCAGCATGTCGAACAGCACGAAGGCGGTGATCACCATCGTGCCCCAGAAGAACTCGCCGCGCGGGAACAGCACGAGGGCGCCGGCGGCCACGCCGGCGGTCCCGATGACCGTGATGGCGTTGGGCGAGACCCCCGTCCGCGCGACCGCACGCCCGATGGGCGTCAGGATCCGCCCCAGCGCGGGCCTCAGTTTGTTGAGCATCGCCGTCCGTTCTCGTGTGTCTGGTGAAGACCCCCCGCGGGCTCCCGCAGCGCGCCCATCGTAGTGCGCCCGGGCCCGCTCCGCGTTCGCCTGCACGGCGGCGCCGGTTCCGCCGGGATCGGCCGTCCGGCCCGGCCTCCGCAGGGGCCTCGAACGACCACTTCCCTCGGGTTCGACCCGTTTCGTCCGCGACGGATTCGCGTTGTTTGCCGTTCACCTCTTGTGATCCCGCGTATCCCGGGAAAAGGTGGTGACACGGGTGTGACGTCGGTCACGCCGAGGACGAGGCCGGACGCCGCACTCGGACGTCAGGGCCGGGCCCGCCGGGTCAGGCCCCACCGTACGCGGGCCCGCGCGCGGAGGTGCGCGCCGCGACCCGTCCGAGGAGGTAGCCATGGCGGACAAGGGAGGCCACACCGGAGGCGCCGGCAGGGCACCGGCGGCCGGCGGGTGCGACAAGGTGCGCAACGTCGCGCTGGTCGGCCATTCGGGGGCGGGCAAGACGACGCTCGTCGAGGCGCTGCTCGCGGCCACCGGCACGATCCAGCGGGCCGGCCGGGTGGAGGACGGCACCACCGTCAGCGACTTCGACGAGGCCGAGCTGCGGCGGCGGCGTTCGGTCAACCTCGCGCTCGCCCCGCTCGAGCACGCGGGCATCAAGATCAACCTGATCGACACCCCCGGATACGCCGACTTCGTCGGGGACCTGCGGGCCGGGCTGCGCGCCGCGGACGCCGCGCTGTTCGTGATCTCGGCGGTGGACGGCATCGACAGGCTCACCCGGATGCTGTGGGAGGAGTGCGCGGCGGTGGGGATGCCGCGCGCGGTCGTCATCACCAAGATCGACCAGCAGCGCGGCGACTACGACGACACGGTCCTGGCCTGCCAGGACGCCTTCGGCGAGGGCGTCGCCCCCGTCTACTTCCCCACCGACGGGGACGGCGGCCCGACCGGGCTGATCGGGCTGCTGACGCAGCGCTGCCTGGACTACTCCACCGGGCGGCGCACCGAGTGCGAGCCCGACCCGCGCTACCTGGAGCAGATCGCCGAGCAGCGCGCCTCGCTGATCGAGGGGATCATCCAGGAGAGCGAGGACGAGACCCTCATGGACCGGTACGTGTCCGGCGAGGAGATCGACGTCAAGGCGCTGATCGAGGACCTGGAGACCGCGGTGGCGCGCGGCAGCTTCTACCCGGTGCTGGCGACGTCGGTGCCGCACGGCGACCGTCCCGGCCCGGTGATCGGCATGCAGGAACTGCTGGAGGTCATCACCCAGGCGTTCCCGTCGCCGCTGGAGCACGGCATCCCGACCGTGACGCCGGTCGCGGGCGGCCCGCCGCGCGAGGTCGCCTGCGATCCGGAGGGGCCGCTGGTCGCCGAGGTCGTCAAGACCGCCTCCGACCCGTACGTGGGCCGCGTCTCGCTCGTCCGGGTGTTCTCCGGGACGCTGCGGCCCGACACCGTCGTGCACGTGTCCGGGCACGGCCTCGAGGACCGCGGGCACGAGGACCACGACGTCGACGAGCGGGTCGGCGCGCTGACCTCGCCGCTCGGCAAGACCCAGCGGACGGTGTCGTCGTGCATCGCCGGGGACATCTGCGCCGTCGCCAAGCTGAGCCGCGCCGAGACCGGCGACACCCTCTCCGACCCCGGCTCCCCCGTGATCATGGCGCCGTGGTCGATGCCCGACCCGCTGCTGCCGGTCGCCGTGAAGGCGCACTCCAAGGCCGACGAGGACAAGCTCAGCCAGGCGCTCGCCCGGCTCGTCGCCGAGGACCCGACGCTGCGGCTGGAGAACAACTCGGAGACCCGGCAGCTCGTCCTGTGGTGCATGGGCGAGGCGCACGCCGAGGTGCTGATCGAGCGGCTGCACACCCGCTACGGCGTCGACGTCGACCGGGCGGAGCTGCGGGTGCCGCTGCGGGAGACGTTCGGCGGCTCCGCCAAGGGCCTCGGCCGGCACGTCAGGCAGAGCGGCGGGCACGGCCAGTACGGCATCTGCCACATCGAGGTCGAGCCGCTGCCGTCCGGCGCGGGTTTCGAGTTCGTCGACAAGATCGTCGGCGGGGTGATCCCCCGCCAGTTCATCCCGTCGGTCGAGAAGGGCGTGCGGCACCAGATGGAGCGCGGCGTGTCCGCCGGGTACCCGCTGGTCGACATCAAGGTCACGCTGCGCGACGGCAAGGCGCACTCGGTCGACTCGTCCGACATGGCCTTCCAGGCGGCGGGCGCCCAGGCGCTCAAGGACGCCGCGGCGTCGGTGCCGATCCTGCTGCTCGAACCGGTCGACGAGGTCGACGTGCTGATCGCCGACGAGCACGTCGGGACGGTCATGTCGGACCTGACCTCGCGGCGCGGCCGCGTCCTCGGCTCCCGCGCGATCCCCGGCGGGCGCACCGCGATCAAGGCGGAGGTGCCGCAGCTCGAGATCGTCCGGTACGCGATCGACCTGCGCTCGATGTCGCACGGCACCGGCACGTTCAGCCGCGCGTTCCTGCGCTATGAGCCGCTCCCGTCGCACCTGACCGAGAAGGTCGCCGCCGCGTCGCACGAGCCCGGCTGACCGGACGCCGGCGGGGGCGGGGCGGCCGAGACGGCCGTCCGCCCCCGCCACGGCGGGGGCGCGCTCAGTCCTCGCCCGGCCAGCAGTCGGCGATCATCCGGCGGGTCTCGCGCAGCAGCTGCGGCAGCACGTTGGTGTGCCCGACGACCGGCATGAAGTTCGTGTCGCCGCCCCACCGGGGGACGATGTGCTGGTGCAGGTGCGCGGCGATCCCCGCCCCCGCCACCAGGCCGAGGTTCATCCCGATGTTGAAGCCCTGCGCGCCGCTCGCCTTGCGCAGCGCCGCCAGCGCCAGCCGGGTGAACTCCGCGAGCTCGACGTACTCCGCCTCGTCCAGGTCCCCGTAGTCGGCGACGTGCCGGTACGGGACGACCATGAGGTGCCCGGAGTTGTACGGGTACAGGTTGAGCACCGTGTACACGGTCTCACCCCGGGACACGACGAGGCCCTCCTCGTCGGTCATCTTCGGGATCTCGCAGAACGGGCAGCCGCCTCCCGATCCCGTCGCCTTGATGTAGGCCATCCGGTGCGGGGTCCAGAGCCGCTGGAAATTGTCGGGCACGCCCGCTCCGCCCCGCTCCTCCTCGAGGCGGGGGCTGCGCCGGTCACCGGGGTCCGCCCCGGACGGCTCTTCGCGCCCGTGCCGCTCCTCGCGCTCCACGGGCTCCTCCGGCTCTGCGGTCAAGGCGGCGGTCTCCTTTGTTCACGGCCTGTCCAGCAGCATAGAGAGACGCCCCCGCGGGGCCGCAGGCGGGTTCCGGCGGACGTCCCGGACGCGCCGGTGACCGCGGGGCTCCGTGACGCCGCGCCCGGCCTTCCGCCACGATGATGATCGCCACCGGCGTCCGCCGCCCGCGTCCGCCATCATGGCGGTCCGACCCGTCCCATGGGAGCGATCATGAGCGAGCCCGACGAGCGTCCCGCCGAGCCCGGCCGCCCGGCCCCGCGCCCGGACACCGGCCCGATGCGGTTCTTCTCCGGCCCGCCGGGACCGACGCCGCCTCCCGGCACGCCGCTGTCCGCGCCGCCGCCCGCCGCCCCCGGGTTCGCGGGCGACCGGCAGCCCGCGGCGCCCGTCCCGCCCCCGCGCCCGCACGGCGACGCGCGTCCGGCGGGAGAGCAGGGCGGGACGGGCGTGGAGGGGCGCATCGCGATCGAGGACGCGGTGGTCGCGAGGATCGCCGAGCTCGCCGCGCTGGACGTGCGCGGCGTCGTCGCGCTGTCCGCGCCGCCCGGTGACGGCGACGGCGGGGTGCGCGTGCGGACCCGCGACGACGAGGTGACGCTCGACCTCGGCATCGTCGTCGCCTACGGCAGCGTGATCAGGGACGTGGCCGGCGCCGTGCAGGAGAACGCGGCGCGGATGGCGGGCCTGATGCTCGGGATGCGCGTCGCGGCCGTCAACGTGTCGGTCGAGGACGTCCGCAGGCCGCCCGCCTGAGAACCGGTCAGGCGGCCGCGCGGGCGTAGCACGTCTGCATCGCCACGCCCACCGACACGGTGGTGATCTTCACGCGTTCGAGGCGCTGCGGGGACACCCCGGTGAAGCGGAACGTGTGCGGGCTGCCGCCCCGGATCGTCGTCTGCTGCGACTGCGGGTCGGCCCCCTGGAGCTGGAGTTCGGCCCGGACGGCGCCGCTGGACGCCACCGCGACGACGACGTCGACGCCCGTGCCGGTCGCGCGGTAGACGGCCGTCCCCTGCGGGCACCACGACGCGCCGGTACCGCCGCCCGCGCCGGGCATCGGCGGCCCGCCGTTCCCGGCCGGCCCGCCGGACGAGCCGCTCCCGCCGCCCGGCGTCCCGCCGGTCCCCGGCGCGGTCGCCCCGGGCGTCACGATGGTCGGGGGCGGCGCGGTGTGCCGGGTGGGCGCGTCGGCCGGCGTCGTCGCACCGTTCGCGGGGCCCCGGGCGCCCGCGGGGTCCGCGCCGCCGCCGTCCTCCAGCATGGGCATGAGCAGGACCGCGACGGCCGCCGCGGCGAGCAGGACCGCGCCGCCGTACCCGGCGATCCGCCCCCAGATCGACCGGCCGCTCCGCACCGGCCTCCTGGTCTTCATCCGCGTCCAGCCTCTCTCGCTCCCCCGCGCGACGCGCCCGCGCGATGAGCGTCGAGGCTACCAACTCGGGCGGGCGCCCACCGCGCGTCCGGCGGCGGGCGCCCGCCCGGGCGCCTCAGATCTGCACGCGGGCCTCGACGGCCCCGGCGATCTCCTCGACCGCCTCGCCGATCGGCACGCCGTTCTTCTGCTCCCCGTTGCGGTAGCGGAACGACACCGCGTCCTTGGCGACGTCGTCGTCGCCCGCCAGCAGCATGTACGGGATCTTCTGCTTCTGCGCGTTGCGGATCTTCTTCTGCATGCGGTCGGAGGAGGTGTCGACCTCCACCCGGATCCCGCGCTCGCGCAGCGCCGCGGCGACGTTCTCCAGGTGCGGGACGTGCGCGTCGCCGATCGGGATCCCGACGGCCTGGACGGGCGCCAGCCACGGCGGCATCGCGCCCGCGTAGTGCTCGACGAGCACGCCCAGGAAACGCTCGATCGAGCCGAACAGCGCCCGGTGGATCATCACCGGCTGCCGCCGGGTCCCGTCGGAGGCCTGGTACTCCAGCCCGAACCGCTTCGGCTGGTTGAAGTCGAGCTGGATGGTCGACAGCTGCCAGGTCCGGCCGATGGCGTCCTTGGCCTGCACCGAGATCTTCGGCCCGTAGAACGCCGCGCCGCCCGGGTCGTCGACCAGATCGAGGCCCGACTCCTCGGCCGCACGGCGCAGCGCCGCGGTCGCCTCCGCCCAGTCGGCGTCGTCGCCGATGAACTTGCCGGAGTCGTCCTTGGTGGACAGCTCCAGGTAGAACTCCGAGAGACCGAAGTCGCGCAGGACGCTGAGCACGAAGTCCAGCAGCGACTTGATCTCGTCGCCCATCTCCTCCTTGGTGGTGTAGATGTGGGCGTCGTCCTGGGTCATGCCGCGCACGCGGGTGAGCCCGTGCACCACGCCGGACTTCTCGTACCGGTAGACCGAGCCGAACTCGCACAGGCGCAGCGGCAGCTCGCGGTAGGACCGTCCGCGCGACCGGAAGATGAGGTTGTGCATCGGGCAGTTCATCGGCTTGACCCGGTACTCGACCTCGTCCACCTCGAAGGGCGGGAACATGTCGTCGCCGTAGTACGGCAGGTGACCGGAGGTCTCGAAGAGCGACGACTTGGTGATGTGCGGGGTGTTGACGAACTCGTAGCCCGCCTCCTGCTGCCGCCGCCGCATGTAGTCCTCCATCTCCTTGCGGATGATTCCGCCCTTGGGATGGAAGACGGGCAGGCCGCTGCCGAGCTCCGGCGGGAAGGAGAACAGGTCGAGTTCCGCGCCGAGCCTGCGGTGGTCGCGCTTCTCGGCCTCCTCGAGGAACTTCAGGTACTCGTCCTGCTTCTCGCGGGACTCCCACGCGGTGCCGTAGATGCGCTGGAGCTGCGGGTTCTTCTCGCTGCCCCGCCAGTAGGCGCCGCCGGAGCGCATCAGCTTGAACGCCGGGATGACGCGGGTGCTCGGCAGGTGCGGGCCGCGGCACAGGTCCTTCCAGCGCAGCTCGCCGGACTTGGCGTCGAGGTTGTCGTAGATGGTGAGCTCGCCGGCGCCGACCTCGACGTCCGCGCCCTCGGCCGCGTCCTCGGCGCCGCCGCCCTTGAGGCCGATCAGCTCGAGCTTGTAGGGCTCGGCGGCCAGCTCGGCGCGGGCGTCGTCGTCGGACACCGGCCGCCGGGCGAA
Organism: Actinomadura sediminis; assembly: GCF_042675525.1. NCBI lineage: Bacteria > Bacillati > Actinomycetota > Actinomycetes > Streptosporangiales > Thermomonosporaceae > Actinomadura > Actinomadura sediminis. The sequence continues at coordinate 11,171 of NZ_JBHTJA010000058.1, read as the reverse complement.
CCGCTGCCCCTGCTTGACGATCTCGCGCATCTTCTTCTCGATGCGCTTGAGGTCCTCGGGGGTGAACGGCTCGGCGACGTCGAAGTCGTAGTAGAAGCCGTTCTCGACGGGCGGGCCGATGCCGAGCTTCGCCTCGGGGAACAGCTCCTGGACGGCCTGCGCCATCACGTGCGCGGCGGAATGCCGCATGATGGCGCGGCCGTCGTCGGACCCGATCTCGACGGGCTCGACGCTGTCGCCGTCGTGCAGCTCACCGGCCAGGTCGCGCAGCTCGCCGTTCACCCGCGCGGCGATGACGGTGCGGCCGTCTGCGTCGAGGGCCTGCCCGGCGGTCGAGCCGGCGGGAACCACCCGTTCGCTCCCGTCGAGGGTGATGCGCAGCTCAGACACGGTGGACACGGGTACTCCTCGCGATGACGGTTCGGGGTCGGCGGGTTCCGATGCTATCGAGTCGGGAACCGCGCCGGACGCATCCCGCCCCTTCGGCTCGTCCATTCGCCTGCCTCCTTCGTCCGGGGGCGGGCTCCGGCGCGATCCCGGAAAGCGGTGAGGCCCCGGGATCGCTCCCGGGGCCTCACCGCGTGCAATGTCAGGACATGCGGCCGCAGCGCCGGGGGTGACCCGGCGTCGTCGTCTCGAACACGTCGGCGTGCGCGGCTCGCATGGTCCCAATGTATCGGACGAACCGGTCGCGCGCGGGCCGCCGCGCGCGGGCGTCACGCGCGGCGGGACCTCACGGTGAGCTTGTCCATGTCCTCAAGCTCGCGGCCCTTGGTCTCCGGGACGACCTTCCAGGTGAACAGGAACGCCAGCGCGGCGAAGAAGGTGTACAGCCCGTAGGCGAGGACGAGCGACACGCTGGACAGCTCGGGGAACGTCGTCGTGATGACCCAGTTCGCGATCCACTGCGACGCGGTCGCGACGGCGAGGGCGGCCGCGCGGATGAAGTTGTTGAACATCTCGCCGAGCATCACCCACACGACCGGGCCCCAGGTCGCGGCGAACGAGGCGACGAAGACGTTCGCGGCCACGAGCGCGACCGGGCCGGCGACGTCGCCGAGCGCCGGTTCCCCGTCCACCACGGTCGCCGTGGAGAAGCAGACGGCGAGCGTGCCCAGCGACAGCGTCATGCCGGCGGCGCCGGTCAGCAGCAGCGGCCGCCGCCCGATCCGGTCGATCAGCGCGATGGCCACCAGCGTGAACACCACGTTGACCACCGAGTTGATCACGGAGGTGAACATGGCGTCGCTCTCGCTGTAGCCGACGGCCTGCCACAACGAGGACGAGTAGTAGAAGATCACGTTGATGCCGACGAACTGCTGGAACACCGACAGCAGGATGCCGACCCACACGACCGCCAGCAGGCCGAACGTGCGCCCGCGCAGGTCGCTCAGCCGCACCGGCCGGTCGGCGCGCAGCGACCGGCGGATCTGCCCGATCTTCGCTTCGACCTCGCTCGGCCGCATGAGCCTGGCCAGGACGTCCCGGGCCCGTGCCGTCTCGTGCCGCTTCACCAGGTAGCGGGGCGACTCGGGGATGGTCGTGGCGATCACGCCGTAGACGACGGCGGGGACGACCTCGCTGCCGAACATCCACCGCCACGCCGTCCCGCCCCAGGGGAAGTCGCCGCTCGCCCCGCCCTCGGAGACCCGCACGATGACGTAGTCGACGACCAGCGCGGCGAAGATGCCGAGGACGATCGCCATCTGCTGGAGCGAGCCGAGCCGCCCGCGCAGTTCGGCGGGGGCGATCTCGGCGATGTACGCGGGGGCGATGACGGACGCCGCGCCGATCGCGAGCCCGCCGACGACCCGCCAGAACGTCAGGTCGACCGCGCTGAACGCCAGCGCGGAGCCGAGGGCGCTGAGCACGAACAGGATCGCGGCGATCTGCATGACCCGGACCCGGCCGAGCCGGTCGGCGAGCGGGCCCGCGAACCAGGCTCCGGCGGCGCAGCCGAGCAGCGCCGCCGACACGACGAACCCGACCGCGAACTCGCTCAGGCCGAACCGGTCCTCGATCGCGCCCACGGCCCCGTTGATCACCGAGGAGTCGTAGCCGAACAGGAAGCCGCCGAGGGCCGCCGCGCCCGCGAGGAGCACGGCGGTCGCGGCCGAATGGGAGGGGGGCCGGCCGGGGGGAGCCTCCTGCGCCGCCGGCCCGTCGCCGTCCGATGCCGTCATGCCCGGCGATCTTCCCGGGAGCGCCGGTCTTATGCGGGGCGCCGGCGCGGGCGGCGCCCGCGAGGCGGGCGGCGGGCGCGCTCAGTCGCGGACGGCGACGCCCAGGACGTGCGGGGAGGCCGGGTTCGGCGGGCCCGAGCCGGGGAACTCGAACCGGCGCTCGTCGCGGACGGTGAAGCCGACGCGCGGGATGAACGCGTCGGTCGGCCGGGCCACGCGGCAGCCGCCGGACAGGAACGGCCACACGAGGTCGGCGTACCGCTGGAAGCGGACCTTGCGCGGCGAGCTTCCCCGGACGTGCTCGTAGTAGCGCAGTTCGCCGCCCGGTTTCAGGACGCGCCTGATCTCGGCGAGCGCGCGCAGCGGGTCCCGCACCGAGCACAGCACCAGCGACGCCACGACGACGTCGAACGAGGCGGTGTCCAGGCCGAGGTCCTCGGCGCGTCCTGGACGCACCGAGACCGGGACGGGCGCCCGGGCGGCGGCGGCCATCGCGGCCCGGCGCAGCCGGGGCTCCGGCTCCACCGCGACGACCTCGGTGACCTCCGGCGGGTAGTGCGGGAAGTTGGCCCCGTGCCCGGCGCCCACCTCCAGGACGCGGCCGGACGCGCCGGCGAGCAGCTCCGCGCGGTGCGCGTCCGAGCCCGCCTTCGCGGACGCGGCGGCGATCCGCGGGTAGAGCCGGGCGAAGATCGGATGCCTCAGGTCCGTCATGTGCGCAGTGTCCGCCCGGACCTGGAGCGCGCGCAAGATCGCCGCGCCGGGGCCGGCGCGCCCGATACCCGGGAGGCGGTCCGGATCTCCCTCCACGGGTGCAGGCGTGCCCGTTCCCGCACGTCCTAGGCTTCCTTCCAAATGAACGAGACGGACCACTTCGACGCGGGACGGCCGCGGCTGACGGCCGGCGTGCGCTCCGCCGTCCTGCCGGGCGGGGACGAGCCGGGCGTCACGCTCCTGCCCTCGCAGCCGGCGCTGCGCTACCCCCTGATGGCGTTCCTGTTCGCCCTGACGATCGGGTTCACCGCCGGGTCCATCGCGATCTCCATCGTGTCGGACGGCATGGACCCCGGCGTCGCCTGGCCGCTCGGCGTCCTGCAGGCGGCGCCGCTGATCTTCGCGGCGCGGTGGCCGCTGCGGGCGTGGCGGACCGCGGCGGCGGGAATGCTGCTGATCGTCCTCGTCCGGCACGGCGAGGGGTTCATGCCGTGGCCGGTCACGGCCATCCTGGCGATGGTGGTCATCCTGTTCTTCGTCGGGGTGGGCTGCGACCGGGAGACGACCGTCGGCGTCGGCGCGGTCACGATCGCGGGGGTCATCGCGCCCGCGGTGCTGTTCGGGACGCCCGGCTGGTTCGGGACGATCCTCGCCGCGCTCGCGGCGCTGGCGCTGACGTTCGGCGACGCGGTCGGGGGGCGGCACTCGGCGATGGCGGAGCTGCGCCGCCGCGAGGAGCAGCACCGCGAGGACCTCGCCCGGCAGGCGGTGCTGGAGGAGCGGGCGCGGATAGCGCGGGAGCTGCACGACGTCGTCGCGCACCACATGTCGGTGATCGCGATGCAGGCGGAGGCCGCCCCGTACAAGATCCCCGAGCTGCCGGAGGCGGCGCGGCAGACGTTCGGCGTCGTGCGGGACGCGGCGCGCGAGGCGCTGACCGAGACGCGGCGGGTGGTGGGGCTGCTGCGCTCCGAGGACGAGAGCGCCGAGCGGACGCCGCAGCCGGGCCTGGACCTGCTGGACGACCTGGTCTCGACGGCGCGCCGGTCGGGGCTGTCGGTCGCCACGGTGGTCGCCGGGATGCCGCGGCCGCTCAACGCGGGCGTGGACCTGTCGGCGTACCGGATCGTCCAGGAGTCGCTCAGCAACGCCGCCCGGTACGCGCCGGGCTCGCGGGTGCACATCGAGGTGCGGTACGGGCCGGCGTCGCTGCGGGTCACGGTCGCCGACGACGGCGCCCGCAGCACGCCCGCGGAGTCGCACGGCGGCGGCCACGGCCTGGTCGGGATGCGCGAGCGCGCGATGATGCTGGGCGGCGACCTGCAGGCGGGGCCCGTGGACGGCGAGGACGGCGAGGACGGCGCGGAGGGCGAGGGCCGCCGGAAGGGCTGGACGGTCGTCGCGCAGCTCCCGTACGGCGACGGCGATTGATCGGCGGCCGGTGCGCGCGGCGCCGTAAGGTGGCGTCGTGACGATTCGGGTGCTGATCGCCGACGACCAGGTGATGATCCGCGACGGGCTCGCGGCGCTGCTGTCCTCCGATCCGGGCATCGAGGTGGTCGGGCAGGCGGGGAACGGCCGGGAGGCCGTGGAGATGGCCCGCGAACTCGACCCCGACGTGATCGTGATGGACATCCGGATGCCGGAGATGGACGGGCTGGCCGCCACCGCCGAGCTGGTCGGCACGCCCCTCGGCGAGGCGAACGGGGAGGCCGACCCGGCGGGCGCGCGGCCGAAGGTCCTGGTCCTCACCACGTTCGACCTGGACGAGTACGTGTACGAGGCGCTCGGGTCGGGTGCGAGCGGGTTCCTGCTGAAGGACGCGTCGGCGGCCGACCTGGTGAACGGGGTGCGGGTGGTGGCGGCGGGCGACGCGCTGCTGGCGCCGTCCATCACCCGGCGGCTGATCGGCGACTTCGCGCGGCGCCGCCGGCACCAGCGGCCGAGCCCGCAGGCGACGGCCGGGCTGACGCCCCGGGAGCGGGACGTGCTGCGGCTCATCGCCCGCGGGCTGTCGAACGCGGAGATCGCGGCGGAGCTGGTCCTGGCCGAGCAGACCGTGAAGACGCATGTCGGGCACGTCCTGACGAAGCTGGCGCTGCGCGACCGCACGCAGGCCGTGGTCTACGCGTACGAGAACGGGCTCGTCGGCGGCTGATCCGGGCCGGTCACCGGGACGGGTCGAGGACGAGCTTGCCGCTGGTGCGGCGGGCCCGCAGGTCCTCGTGGGCGCGGCGGACCTCGTCGAGGCCGTACTCTCCGCCGCCGATCACCCGCAGCCGGCCGTCCGCGGCGAGGCCGAACAGCTCGGTGAGGGCGGTGCGCATGACGTCGCCGGGCAGCCGGAAGACGTGCGCCAGCCACATGCCGGAGATCGTGGTGGAGTGCGACATCAGCGCGGCGGGCCGGACCGGGCTGGGCTCCTTGCGGGACGCCATGCCGTAGAACGCGAGGCGGCCGAACGGGGCGAGGGCCTTCATGCTCTCGTCGGTGACGGTCCCGCCGGTCATCTCCAGGACGGTGTCGACGCGGCGGCCGCCGTTGGCCTCGATGAGCGCGTCCTTCATGTTCGGCTCGTTCGCGTCGACGGCGACGTCGGCGCCGAGTTCGAGGGCGAGCGCCCGCTTCTCCTCGGACGAGGCGGTGGCGATGACGCGGCCCGCGCCCCACGCCTTGGCGAGCTGCACGGCGAGGGTGCCGACGCCGCCCGCGGCGGCGTGCACGACGACGGACTCGCCCGGCGCCAGGTGGACGTTGCGGCGCAGCAGCACCCACGCGGACGCGCCCTGCACGACCATGCCGAGGGCGGTGACGTCGTCGACGGCGTCGGGGACGTCCCAGGCGAGCGTCTCGGGCGCGACGGCCTTCTCGGCGTAGCCGCCGCTGCCGACGAGCGCGACGACGCGGCGCCCGTCCGGGGCGGTGCCGACGACCTCGCCGCCGGGCACCATCGGCAGCGTGGACTCGGCGAGGTAGCTGTTCTCGGCCTGGTGGGTGTCGGCGTAGTTGATCCCGGCGCGGGCGACGTCGATGAGCAGCTGCCCGGGCCCGGCGACCGGGTCGGGCAGCTCGGTGACGTTCAGCACTTCGGGACCGCCGAACTCGGTGATCTGTACGGCGCGCATGGTTCTCGGTGTCTCCGTTCTGCTCGGGCGGCTGGTCAGCGGGGGCCGGGGACGCCCCGGAAGCGGAAGGGTTCCGGCGGGCGGCCGGGGACGACGTACCACGCCTCGCCCGCGGCGTCGCCGGCGAGGATCGCCATGAACGCCTCGACGACGTCGGCGACCTCCAGGATGGGGAAGCCGGTCTCCCGAAGGTGCCCGCGGATGCCCTCGAGGATGTCGGTGTCGGCGAACGAGGGGCACAGCGCGTTCACCCGGATGCCCTCGGGCGCGTAGGTGGGGCCGAGCGCGCGGACGAGGCCGACGACGGCGGCCTTGTTGGCGCCGTAGACGGGGTCGAACGGGGTGGCGGTGAGCCCGGCCATGCTGGCGGTGGCGACGATGTCGCCGCCGCCGCGGGCGCGCAGCGCGGGGAGGGCGGCGTGCGCCCCGTACACGACGCCGTCGAGGTTGATGCTCATCGCGCGGCGGTAGGCCACGGGGTCGAAGTCGTCGCCGACGCCGCCTCCCCCGGCGACGCCCGCGTTGAGGAACGCGACGTCCAGCCCGCCGAACCGGTCGACGGCGACGGCGACGGCCGCCTCGCTGTCGGCGGGCTCGCGCACGTCGCAGCGCACGAACGCGCCGTCCAGCTCGTCGGCGAGGGCGGCGCCGCCCCGCTCGTCCACGTCGGCGATGACGAGCCGGGCGCCCCCGGCGGCGAGCCGCCGCGCGACCGCGGCCCCGATGCCGTTGGCACCGCCGGTGATCAGCGCGACCTTGCCCGTGCCGTCGAAGCCGCTGCGGTCGACGCTCATGGGGACTCCCCTCCAAAGTAACTGACTCGTCAGTTACTCTAGCGGAATGGACTTCGGTTTGAGCGAGCGGGCGCAGGACTACCTCGGGCGCCTCCAGGACTTCATGGACTCCCACGTCTACCCGGCCGAGCCGGTCTACGCGGCCCAGCGGCGCGAGCTGCGCGAGCGGGGCCGCGAGCACCACGTGCCCCAGGTCGTCGAGGACCTCAAGGTCGAGGCGCGCGGGCGCGGGCTGTGGAACCTGTTCCTTCCCGACAGCGACGACCCGGCGCACGGCCTGAGCGTCACCGACTACGCGTCCCTGGCCGAGGTGACGGGCCGCTCCCCCAACCTCGCCCCGGAGGCGACCAACTGCGCGGCGCCCGACACCGGGAACATGGAGGTGCTGCACCTGTTCGGCACGCCCGAGCAGAAGGAGACGTGGCTGAAGCCGCTGCTGAACGGCGAGATCCGCAGCGCGTTCGCGATGACCGAGCCGGACGTCGCCAGCTCCGACGCCCGCAACATCTCCACCCGCATCGAGCGGGACGGCGACCACTACGTGATCAACGGGCGCAAGTGGTGGATCAGCGGCTCCGCCGACCCGCGCTGCAAGATCATGATCGTCATGGGCAAGACGGACCCGGACGGCCACCCGTACCGGCAGCAGTCGATGGTGCTGGTGCCGGTCGACGCCCCGGGCGTCGAGATCGTCCGCCCGCTGCCCGTGTTCGGCTACCAGGACCAGCACGGCCACTGCGAGATCCGGCTGACCGACGTGCGGGTCCCGGTGGAGAACCTGATCGGCGAGGAGGGCGGCGGCTTCGCCATCGCGCAGGCCCGTCTCGGCCCCGGCCGCATCCACCACTGCATGCGCGCGATCGGGATGGCCGAGCGGGCGCTGGAGCTGATGTGCGAGCGCGCGGTGTCGCGGGAGGCGTTCGGCGGGCCGCTCGCCAAGCAGGGCGTCGTCCGGGAGCAGATCGCCGAGTCGCGGATGGCGATCGAGCAGGCGCGGCTGCTCACCCTGAAGACGGCCTGGATGATCGACGAGCAGGGCGTGCAGGCGGCCCGGTCGGAGGTCGCCGCCATCAAGGTGATCGCGCCGCGCGTCGCGCTCGAGGTCGTGGACCGCGCCATCCAGGTGCACGGCGGCGCGGGCGTCAGCGACGACACCCCCCTGGCCGCCATGTGGGCCGGCCTGCGGACGCTGCGCCTGGCGGACGGGCCCGACGAGGTGCACGTCCGGTCCGTGGCCCGCGCCGAACTGGGCAAGTACCTCGGCAAGTGACCGATCGGCGGACGAACGGTAGATGAGCGGATCGACGGGGGACGCGTCCCCGGGCGTGCGGCGGCGGATGCCGTACGCCCGGCGGCGCGAGCAGTTGCTGCAGGTGGCGCTGGCCGAGTTCGGCCGCCGCGGCTACCACCTGACGCAGATGGAGCACGTGGCGGCGGCGGCGCAGGTGTCCAAGGCCCTGCTGTACCAGCACTTCGCCTCCAAGGAGGAGCTGTTCGTCGAGGTGACCGAGGCGATCGTCGCCGAGCTCACCGGACGGCTGAACGCGGCGGTGCTCGCCGAGCACGACTCCCGGGAGGGCATCCGGGCGATGATCCGGGTGCTGTTCGACTACGCCACCGCGGAACCGGACGCGTGGGCGCTGGTCATCCGGCACCTCGACAAGCCCGAGGTGGGGCCGGAACTGCGGGAGCTGCGCGACCGGCTCGGCACCGCGTTCGCCGACCTGCTGCTGCGGCGGCGCCGCGCCGACCCCAAGCTGTCGCCCGCCGCCCTCGCGGTGAACGAGCACCGGGCGCGGCTGCTCGTCCCGCTCATGTACGGGTCGATGCTGTCGATGGTGTCGTGGTGGCTGGAGCACCCGGACACGCCCCGCGAACGGGCGGAGCAGATGGCGGTGGAGTTCATCTGGCTGGGCCTGGACCGGCTGCGCACCGGCGAGCGGCTGCCCAAGGGCTGACCGGGGCCGGGGCGGGCCGGGAGGGCGCCCGCGTTCGTCCGGTCGCCCCCGCCCGGGCTTAGAGCGGGCGGGCGGGTGCAGGGCGCCGCGGCCTACCGCGCCGGCTCCGGGGACGCGGCGCGGCCGAAGACGGCGTCGCGGGCCGCGTCGAGGGCGGTCAGCACCGCGCCCCGCAGGATCGGGTCGCCCGCGACGACCGCGGGCCGGATCTCGGTGTCGGCCGGGGACAGCTCGCCGAGCCGGGCGGCGACCAGGGCGGCCAGCTCGTCGCCGCCCGCGCGGCCGAACGCGCCGCCGAGCACGACGAGACCGGGATCCAGCACGGCGACGAGCGCGAACACTCCCCGGGCGATCCGCTCCGCGACCGCGTCCAGCGGGAGGCCGCGGACGGCGGACGTCTCCAGCAGGCCGCAGAAGTCGGTGGCGCCGACCTTGAGCAGCCCGACCTCGCCCGCGCCGCCGGACGCGCCGCGCCGCAGCCGCCCGTCGAGGACGATCCCGGCGCCGATCCCGTCGTCCAGCCAGAGCAGCGCGAAGTCGGCGCGGCCCGCCGCCGCGCCGGCGCGGTGCTCGGCGATGGTGGCGAGGTTGACCTCGTTCTCCAGGATCACCCGCGCGCCGGTGCGCGCCTCCAGTTCCCGGCCGAGGTCGGGGCGCCCGCCGGGGACACCGCTCGCGGTGACCAGGCCGGTGCGCGGCCGGACGAGCCCGGGGGTGCCGAGCACGATCGTGTGCGCGCCCGGGCCCGCCCCGGCCTCGCCGAGCGCCTCGGTGATCACCCCGTCGATGAACGCGGGCAGGTCGGGGGCGGGCGGCAGGGGCCGCGTCACGGTGCGGGTCTCGGTCCCGGCGATGTCGGCGACGACCGCGTGCACGGCGTCGCGGCGCAGGTCGACGCCCGCGACGCGCGCGCGTCCGGCGACGAGGCCGTAGAGGCGGGCGTTCGGGCCGCGCCGGTCGGCGCCCGTCTCCCCCGCCGGCTCGATCAGCCCGCTCTCGCGCAGCCGCTCGATCAGGTCCGCGACGGTCGGGCGGGAGAGCCCGGTCAGCGTGCGCAGCTGCGTCGCGGTCAGCGGGCCGTGCTCGAGCAGCAGGTCGAGGGCGAGCCGGTCGTTGATCGCCCGGGCCATCGTGGGGTCGGCGGTCTTCACGGCGCCCATATTAGTCAGGCTCCCTGCCGAAAAACTCTTTTCATCAGGAAGCCTGCCTGTTAGTTTCTCGGGCCATGAGCCACCACCGCGCGATAGCCGCCGTCTTCGCCGTCCACGGGGCCGTGGCGGGGACCCTCGCGACCCGCATCCCCTGGATCGAGCACCGCCTCGACCTCGGCCCCGGCGTCCTCGGCCTCGCCCTGCTGTGCCCGTCCATCGGCGCGTTCCTCGCCATGCCGACCGCGAGCCGGCTCGCGCACCGCATCGGGGAGCGTCCCGCCGTCCGCATCCTGATCGTGCTGTGGTGCGGGGTCCTGCTGCTGCCCGCGCTGGCGCCCGCGCCCGGCTGGCTGTTCGCCGCGATGTTCCTCTACGGCGCGGCCGCCGGCACCTCGGACGTCGTCATGAACGGGCACGCGGTGAACGTCGAGCGGCATCTCGGACGCCCGATCATGTCGGGACTGCACGGGCTGTGGTGCGTCGGGAGCATGCTGGCGGGCGGCATCGGCGTCCTGGCGGCGCACGAGCGGGTCGACGCCCGCGTCCATTTCGGTCTGATGGCGGCCGCCCTGCTCGCGGCCGGCCTCCTCGCGGGCCGGAGCCTGCTCGCGCACCGGGCGGCGGCGGACGCACCGGCGCCGCGCCGGTACACGCTGCCGAACCGGTCCATCCTCGGCATCGGGCTCGTCGGCTTCTGCGCGACGTTCGCCGAGGGCGCGAGCGCCGACTGGTCGGCGGTCTACCTCACCGAGGTGGCCGGCGCCGGGCCCGGGGTGGCGGCGGCCAGCTTCACCGGGTTCATGGCGTTCATGGCGGCGACGCGGCTGGCCGGCGACCGGCTCGTCCGCGCGTTCGGGCCGGTCCGGGTCGTGCGCTACGGCGGCGCGACCGCGGTGCTCGGCGGCGTCCTGGTGGTGACGGCCCGCACCCCGGTGCCGGGCATCGCGGGCTTCGCGCTGATCGGCATCGGGGTCGCGACCGTCCTGCCGCTGGTGTTCGCGGCGGCGGGCGACCGGGGCCGGACGCCCGGCGAGGGCGTCGCGGGCGTCGCCACCATCACCTACCTGTCGGTGCTGACCGCCCCGGCCGTCACGGGCTGGCTCGCGGAGGGCCTGTCCTCCGAGGGCGCCTTCGGCGTGATCACCTCGGTGGTCGCGGCGATGGCGCTGTCCGCCGGGCGCCTGGCGACCGGCAGCCGGGACGGCACCCGCGGGCCCGCGGCGGCGGCCCCGCCCGAACCCCTGGA
>NZ_JBHTJA010000057.1:0-43635 GCF_042675525.1 Actinomadura sediminis | reverse complement strand
GGTGACCATGACGCTGGGCAACCTCGCGGCCTTCACGCAGGACAACGTCCGTCGGCTGCTCGCGTACTCGACCATCGGCCAGGCCGGGTACCTCCTCATCCCGGTCGCCGTGGCCGGACGCACCGACCTGGCCGAACCCGCGCTGCTGTTCTTCCTTGCCGCGTACGCGGTCACCAACCTTGGCGCGTTCGCGGTGGTCATCGCCGTCGGCCGGGACGACCTCGCCGCCTATGGGGCGCTGGCGCGCCGGTCCCGGCTCCTCGCCGTCTCGCTCGTCGTCTGCCTGCTGGGGCTCGTCGGCACTCCGCCGACGGCCGTGTTCGTCGGCAAGCTCCTGATGTTCGGCGCGGCGCTGGACGGCGGCCACGCGTGGCTCGCCGTGGTCGCCGCCGTCAACTCCGTCGCGAGCGTCTTCTACTACCTGCGCTGGATCGTCCCGGCGTTTTCGCGAGACACCACGTGGGAGGGCGACCTGGACCGCTCGGCCCGGTGGACGGCCTACCTGGCGGCGGCCGGATCCCTGGCCCTCGGCATCGGAAGCGGCATCGCACTCACCATCGGGTGACGGAATGACAGAAATGAGCGGCAGGGCACCCAGCGGCGGAAACCCGTGCCTGCATGCGCTCTCACTGATCAGGCAACCCCTCGCCTCGTAGCCGAAGGTGCCGTACTGGCGTGACTTGGATCACTCTCGTGGATCGCCTCGGTTGATCGGCGCAGGCCGAAGACGGTTGTGCGACTGGTTCACCGATCACGGAAGTCCAGCGGGCAGAAGTGGCTGCGAGGGCCCGTGTGGGGGGCCATGGGGGCGTCGGCAAGGGTCGGGAAGAGTCTTCCCGAGTGCATCTTGGCAGGTCCTTGGAAGGGGTTTGACCAGGGAAAAGATCGTTTTTGAGGTGGTTTGCTTTTCTTGGGGCGGTTGGTACCTTCGGGCCCATCTCGCAACGCGATCCATGCGTTGTGGCCGGCCGCGCCAAGGGTGCGGCCGCCGGTCGCGGAGCGGACCACGCACGCGACGCGCGCCATGCACGCGCGCCTCCTTTCGAGAGAGTCGCTCAGAGAAATCCGACAAGTCAGCGCCGCTGCGCGGCGTGAAGGCCGAGTCCGCACAGGCCCGCCAGGGCCGAGCGGAGCCGGGGACCCAAGTTCTACGGGGTGAATCGGTGCGCGAGCACCGTAGGGCTCTTCCATGCCCGAATCCGACAGCTAACCCGGTAGGCGTCATGGAAGTCGAGGAGATTCCCTGTATGACCGGTCGTTTTGAACGACTTAAGCAGTCCGTCAAGCGAAAGGCCCCCCAGGCCGCTTTCAAGGGTCCGCAGAACGCCGTCAAGCGCGCCGCCCCCGCACTCGCGCTCAAGCGCCTGAGCCCCGAAGAGCGAGCCGCCGGTCTCGCCGCCGGCGCGGTACTGGCCGGCGCCGTGGGACTGGCCGTCTTCAGTCCGCTCGGCGGTGCGAACGCGTCCACCGAGGATCTCGCGGCCACGGTGAACGTCAAGCACGCCGCGGCGGTGTCCCAGACCTCCGAGAAGTCGGCGTCGACGATGTCGCTCGCCGAGGCTCGGGAGCAGGGATGGAAGGTGCAGCCGCAGGCCGTCGAGGCCTCCGAGGTGATCGACCTGGCCAAGGAGCAGGTCGGTATCAAGGAGGAGGGGCCCGGCAACATGACCAAGTTCCATGAGTGGTACGTCTCCACGCCGCACGCCGAGTCGACCGCCGCTCGTGACGGCGGATTCTCGACCGCCGCCTACAACGGCGCTCCGTGGTGCGACATGTTCGTCTCCTGGCTCGGCTCGCAGACCGGCGTCAAGGGCATGGGCTGGGACGCCTACACCGTCCAGCACGCGAACTGGTTCAAGGACACCGGGCGGTGGGGCACCGAGCCCAAGCCGGGCGCGCTCGCCTTCTACGACTGGGGCAACGGCTCGAACGGCGACATCGGCGCCATCGACCACATCGGCCTGGTCGTCGAGGACAACGGCGACGGCACCATCACCAGCATCGGCGGCAACGTCGACAACGAGGTGAAGCAGAAGATCCGCGACAAGGGGCAGGTCGTCGGGTACGGCTACCCCGACTACGCCGCCTGATCCGCGACGGCGCGCGCCGAAGGCGTCCGGCTCACCGCCGGGCGCCTTCGGTGTGTTCGCGGCGAGAAGGAGCTACTAACTCCCTTAGGGGATTTGTGTCGCCTCTCGCGCCGTGTAGATCTATGACCAGCCCATGGAGGGCTTGTCGAGTGACCGAATGAGGGCGTGACCATGGGTCTTGTCTACTATCCTCCTTAGTTGTAGTGCCTTGGTCCGCGAGGTGCCCGTACCGCGAGTGAGGTGGCATTGCAGAGCACCCGTCCGTCCTCTACGGAACAGGGGAAAGCGCGGCGCGGTGCGCGGCTGCTCCTCGGCGTCAGGACCCGGCCCCGGCGCGCCACCGTTCTCGCCGTCACGATGATCGTCCTGCTTGTGGCCGTCGCATACGGAGCCGCCGCGGCGTACAGCGGTCCCCAGGTGCCTCGAGGAACGCGCGTGCTCGGCATCGATCTCGGCGGGCTCGACGAACGGGCCGCGGTCGAGCGGCTCGGGAAACGCGCCGCCGAGGGGGCGGCACAGCCCTTGCGCATCCGCGCGGGCGGCCATGAAGTGTCGCTGAAACCCGAGGAGGCGGGCCTTTCCCTGGACGCGCGCGCCACGGTGGAGGCCGCGATGGAGAACAAGTTCGGGTTCTTTTCCGTCTTCGACGCCGTCCTGGGCGGACGCGACGTGGACCCCCGTGTCAGGGTCGATGAGTCCAAACTGGCCGACGCGCTCGCCAAGGCGAACGCGCAGATCGGTGCTCCGGTAAAGCCGGGGGCCGTACGGTTCCACGGCACCACTCCAGAGGTCGTCCTCCCCCGAGCCGGCGTCGGCCTGGACCCGCGGCAGGCTGCGGCACCGATACGTGCTGCCTTCCTGCGGGCTCTCGCGGGGAAACCGGCTCCGCTCGACCTCGAGACTGGGCCGGTGCAGCCGAAGGTCGGCGCGGACGCCGTCCGCCGGACGGCGGAGGGGCCCGCACGGGTCGCCGTCTCCGGGCCGGTCACCCTGTTGTTCGGGGGCGAGCGGCTCACCATCGAGGCCGAAGGGTTCGCCCCGTTCCTGACGTTCGAGCCCGACGGCGCCGGAGCCATGCGGCCGCGGATCGACGGCGAGAAGCTGGCGCAAGCCATGGAGCCGCGGTTGCGCGAGGTCGAACGTCCCGCCCGGGACGCCACGTTCGAGATCAAAGCCGGTGGCCCGCGCCTCGTTCCCTCGGCGGCGGGGCGTGAGGCCGAACCGAAGGCGCTCGCCGACGCGGTGGTCTCGGCGGCCGTGCGCGCCCAGGGGCGGGAGGCGAACGTACCGTTGACCGCCACCGAACCTCGGCTGACCACCGAGGAGGCCCGCAAGCTCGGCGTCCGTGAGAAGATCAGCACCTTCACGACCCGCCACCCCTGCTGCGCGCCCCGGGTCACGAACATCCACACGATCGCCGACATCCTCGACGGCCACATCGTCCGTCCGGGTGAGACCTTCTCGCTCAACGGCATCGTGGGGAAGCGCGACAGGGCGCGCGGCTTCGTGCCCGCTCCGATGATCCTTAACGGGCGCTATGTGGACGACGTGGGCGGGGGCATCTCGCAGTTCGCGACCACGATGTTCAACGCGGTCTTCTTCGGTGGGCTGGAAGACGTGCAGCACATGCCGCACAGCTTCTACATCTCCCGGTATCCGGCCGGGCGAGAGTCGACCGTTTCCTTCCCCCAGCCGGACTTCCGCTGGCGCAACGACTCCCCGTACGGCGTCCTGGTCGACACCTCCTACACCGACACGTCCATCACAGTGACCTTCTGGAGCACCAAGCGGTACGACATCGAGTCGGAGAGTTCCGAGCGGTACGCGATCCGCGGCTTCGATAGCAAGACCGATACGGGAGAGAACTGCATTCCGATGCCGGGAGCGGACGGCTTCAAGATCGACGTCTGGCGGATCTTCAAGCAGGACGGCAAGGTGCTGCGGCGCCAGAAGTTCCACACCACCTACCTCTCCGAGCCCCGGATCACCTGTACATAGGACCGGACGGAGCTGCTGGGACCTCTGAGGTGATTCGTCCGATCGGCCACTTGGGTGGCGGATGAGGGCACTATCTCCTACGCTCCGTAGGAGCCATGGCTGGACGTCCCCACCGGGGACGGCGATGGCCGCGCCTAATCCCGCGGACCCCCGTCCCGGGAACCGGGGCCCCGATCACTGCCGCGGGATTTCCGTCCTCCGCACGGACGGAAGGGCGACTCCGGCCCGAACCCGGCGGCTCACCCGGTAGGCGGCACAGGAGAGGACAGTGCATGCAGCGACGAGCTGCCGAAGGACGAGCGACGGCCCGCCGCCGGATCACCCTCAGCGCGGCATGGACCGCTTCGATCGCCCTCACGACGGGGCTCATGGTCCCCGCGCCCGCGTGGGCGGAACCGGAACCCTCCCGCAAGGAGCTGACCGAGCAGCAGGAGAAGCTCGCGAACGAGGCGGAGCAGGCCAGCGAGCAGTACAACGGCCTGCGGGTACGTCTCGACCAGGCGAAGAAGGCCGCCAAGGCCGCCGAGGAGAACGCCGCGCGGAACAAAGAAGCGCTGGAGGAGGCGCGCAAGAAGGTCGCCGAGGTCGCGGCCACCAGCTACAAGAACGGCACGGTGGATCCGGCGGTCGAGCTTACGAGTTCCGCGGACCCCCAGGCGGTGCTGGACCGGTCGGCCACCCTCAACTACTTCGCGCGGCAGAACAGCACTCGCGTCACCCAGCTGCTGCAGACCATGCAGGCCGCCGAGCGCTCCCGAAAGATGGCCGAGATGCGCACCGAAGAGGTGCGGCAGGTCACGGGCAAGGCGAAGAAGAAGTACCAGGAGCTCCAGAAGAAGCTGCAGAAGGTCGAGCGCCGGTTGAGCGCCGCCTCCGGGACCAACGTAGGGCCCGCCCCCAACGTGGACCCGGGCGGGGCGTCCGCGAAGGCCATGGGGGCCGTCCGGGCGGCCTTGAGCCAGCGCGGCGTCCCGTACTCGTGGGGCGGCGGCAACGCGTCCGGCCCGTCCTACGGCACCGCGCAGGGCGCCAACATCAAGGGATTCGACTGCTCGGGGCTGACGCTCTACGCGTACGCGCAGGTCGGCATCACCCTTCCCCACTTCACCGGCAGCCAGTTCAACGCCGGGACACGGGTGTCCCAGTCGCAACTCAAGCCGGGTGACCTGGTCTTCTTCTACAGCGACCTGCACCACATGGGGCTGTACATCGGGGGCGGGAATATGGTGCACGCCCCGCAGACCGGCGACGTCGTCAAGATCAGCCCGATCGCCGGACGTCCGTTCGCGGGAGGTGTCCGGGTCGCCTGACCGCCGCCTCGCCGAGCCGCGTCCCCGTCAATCGCCCCCTGTGACGGGGACGCTCACGTCCGGTCGGCTCCGCGCAGTGCGTTTCTGCGGTCGCGCGGGTCGTTCACCGGGAGGTCGCAGGGCCACGGTCGTCTGCCCCGGGGCGTGCGTCCGCGTCAGCCGGGGAAATGGCAGTGGCGTTCGAGGAGGGCGGTGATCGCGGGGTTGGCGGCGAGCGCGAGCGGAAGGGCGGCGAGCAGCGCGATGCCCACGCCGCCGGTGAGGCGTTCCGTGCGGGACAAGGGGTCGTGCGGAGCGAGCAGACGCCGTACGCGCAGCAGCGCCGTGCCTCCGCCCGCGCCGAGCGCCATCGCGGGCGTCCGGCCGTTGGCGACGGTCACCAGCGCGGCCGCCAGGGTGACCCGATCGTGTTGGCGTGCCGCCACGTCGTCCGCGAGGAGTTCCAGCAGCCTGGGGACTTCCGAGCGAGCGGCCCGCAGGAGCGGGACGCCGGGGAACGCCCGTCCGAAGGCCATGGCCGTGTTGATCGCGAGGTGGTGACGGCCGGCCAGGTGCGCGTGCTCGTGCGCGAGCACCGCCGACACCTGCTCCTCGTCGAGATGCTCGAGGGCGCCCGTGCTCAGCACGACGCAGCGGTGACGTCCCGGCACGCAGTAGGCGAGCGGCTGGTCGTATTCGACGACGAGGGCGTCCAGGTCAACGTGTCTCCGGGCCACCATGGCGAGCGCGCGGGCGTGCCGGCGCCGCTGAATCGCCGTGGTGCCGAACGCGGCGACGATGTGCCCGGCCGTCCAGAGCAGGATCGCGCCGGACACGAGGATCCCCGTGTACCCGGCGATGGGTTGGGGAGCGCTCTCGTAGTGCACGCGAAGCATCAGGCGGCACGCCGCGAGCAGGTCGGACAAGGCGTGCGGAGCCTCGACGATCGGCACCGCCAGAATCAGCCCCGCGAGGATCACGGCGCCCAGAACCGACGCCCCGGCCGTCTGCCAGGCCAGGACGCCCAGCCGCGGGGCCCGCTCGGTCCAGCCGCGGGCGCGGAGCAGACGCGGCCCGAAGGCGCCCAGCAGGACGGCGTAGCCGAGCAGGGCCGTGACCGCGGTCACTCGTCGTCCTGGGGCCGCACGACCTTCAGGGCCGCCCGGAGTGCCTCGCTCTCCTCCGGGGACAGGTCGGACAGGAAATGCACCAGTGCCGCGGCCTGGTTGTTGCTCGTCGCGAGTGCCTCGCGCATCAGTTTGGCCGTGTAGCCCTCGCGTGAGGCGACCGCCTCGTAGACGTAGGCGCGTCCCGCTCGCTTCCGGCGCAACCACCCCTTCTTGCGAAGGTTGTCCATCACGGTCATCACCGTGGTGTAGGCGATCGTCCGCTCCTTCTGGAGGTCCTCGAGGACCTCGCGGACGTTGGCCGGCCGGGCGTAGGACCACATCCTGTCCATGATCGCGGCCTCCAGGTCGCCGAAGCGCTGCCCGGCCATGACGCACCGCCTTCCGGCATCCGAGGGCTGACCGCCCGCATACTACAGTCGATAGTAATTCCCCTTCATCGGGTGATGCCTGATCAGAGGACGTTCACGGCCCCCCACACCACTCCGATGCCCGGCAGAAGCTGCCGATGGCCCACGCTTCGGTATCCCGCGTCCTGGAGGGCCTCGATCCAGAAATCTCCCGTGGCCGGTGATTCGCGCAGTGCGTGGAGCGCCGCAGGGAAGAGCCGTCCGGCGCTCCGGTCGATCCTCCCTCTGCCGCCGTGCTCCGCTCCGCCCGCGCGCAGCCGTCGCGAACCGGACTCCTCCTGCCGGTGGCTCATCATGTCGCCGATCACCAGCCTTCCCCCGGGGCGAAGCCAGCGGCGGACCCGGGACACGAGGGCGCGCTTGTCGGCGTTCATGCAGTGGTGGAGGGCGAAACCGGACACCACCAGGTCGCAGCTCTCCCGCGGCATGATCAGCTCGGTGATCGGCACGGCCTCGATCCTGATGCCCGGAGGATCGAGTTCCTCCGCCCGGGCGGCGAGCACGGCCCGCAGTCCCTTGGACGGTTCGATCGCGATGACCTCGGCGACCTCGGCCGAGAGGGGAACGGCGAGCGAGCCGACGCCCGCGCCCAGGTCGATGCAGCGGTCCTGTGGGCGTGGAGCGGCCCTAAGCCGGATCTCGGTGCTCAGAGCGGCCGTCACACGGGCGGCGAGCACATGGTGATGCCATTGCCCGGCGGCGCCGGGAGCATGTTCGGCATCCGTGGCCATCGCACAACCTCCAGCCGTTACTAGTGTGCCTCGTAGGTGACGCCGATGACCGTTCGTCGACAAGGCCATTGGGACGTTGACCGTGGGGTTCTCAGAACACGGAGATGTGCGGGTGGTCCATGTGGTTCTGCGTGATGCCGCCGCGGTCTTCCATCTGGCGCCAGCCGCTTCCGCTACGGGCGTCCCAGATGCGCTGCCGCCAGATCACGTACTTGATGCCGAGCCGTCCGGCGTTGTCGACCGCGTAACGGGCGACCGAGTCACCGTGCGCGGTGGCGGACGCGGTGGGCATCTGACCGGCCGTGCTCTCCATGAAGTCGCAGGCACGCCCGGACCCGTGGTCCTGCGGGTCTCCCGGGCGGTAGCAGCCGATCATGGGGAACGGGCCGAACTTCTGGTCGATCTCGAGCATGACCGCGCGCATACGCGGCGTCATGTAGGTGCCCACCAAGGGAGACTTCGCCTTCCCCGAAACGCCGTCCGGACGCCCGCGCGACGGGTTCTCGGCGCGGTACTTGGCGAGCAGCTTCCGCACCTTGCTCCGCTTGCCCTCCAACTCCGCGACCTCGCGGCGGACCGCCTCGACCTTTTTCTCGGCGGTCCGGCGGGATTCCTCGGCCTCCAGGGCCAGTTCCGTGACGCTCTGGATGCGGCGGCCGCCGTCGCGTGCCAGGTACTCGAGCATGACGGCGCCGCGGAGAGCCGCTCCGTCACCGTCGAGCAGCGTCGGCAGCGAGTCGCGAGCGCCGGTCATGTAGCTGCCCGCCGCCAACGCGCGAACCTGGGCACGAGCCGTTTTCAGCTCGCGGTCGAGCCGAGCGGCTCGGCTCGTGGCCTTCGCGGCGCCGTCCTGCAGGTCTTCCAGGGTCTCGATCCGCCCCCGGTAGTCCTTTTCCAATGCCTTCTTGCGCTTCTCGAGATCGGCCAGCTGCTCGGCCGGATCCTTCTCGGGCCGGGTCGCGGCCGCCCTCGCGGCGGCCGGTTGCGCCACCGCCACGCAGGCGAGCGCCGCCAGGATCGCCGCGCAGCGGCGCGCCGCCCGTCCGCGGTGACCGTCCGAGAACGACGACCTAGACCACGCCATCAAGCGCCCTCCAGTAATCTACTATCGCCGATAGTAGATTACTGGAGGCAGGGAACATAGGCCAGAGAGGCATTATGGCCCGGCCGTGGCGTGCAGGTCGTGGCCATTTACTATCGTCCACCGCGATGTACGAGCTCGGTGCCGCTCGTCGTGGGTGGACGGACGCACGCGTCGACGTCCACCACGCCGAGCCGGGGATGATGACCCCGCTCGGGTACCCGGCATGAGAGGGGCTCTCCATGAATCCGCGCATCCAGCACTCCCCGGCAAGGCGGCCCCTCTTCGCGGTGGCCGCGGTCATGGTCTCGGCGGTCCTCGCGGCGTGCGGCGCCGGCTCGGAAGAAGACGGCACCGGCTCTCATGCCGAGACCGGCACCGGGCTCGGGCACGTGCACGCCGTTGCCATGGACCCGGCCGACGAGTCGATCTACGTGGCGGCCCACTACGGACTGTTCAAGGTCGAATCCCCGGAGCGGGCGACCCGGGTCGCGGACAACCGCCAGGACACGATGGGCTTCACCATCATCGGCCCGCGGACGTTCCTCGCCAGCGGTCACCCGGCGCCGGCGGATGCGGCCGAGGGGACTCCGCCCCACCTCGGCCTGATGCGTTCCACCGATGCGGGACGGACGTGGACGTCGGTGTCCGAGGTCGGCGAGGCCGACTTCCACTCCCTCCAGCAGGCCGGATCGATCCTGTACGCCTACGACAGCCAGACCGCGGGCGTTCGTCGCAGCCGAGACGGCGGCCGCACGTGGGTCGACGGGGCCCGCATCGAGGCGAACGACCTGGCCGCACACGAGCGGGAGCCGGAACGGGTCTATGCGGCCACGCAGCAGGGCGTTCAGGTGAGCGAGGACTCGGGGGCGACCTTCGAGGCCCTGCGGGAAGCGCCCGACCTGACGCATCTGGACGTGCTGGACGACGGGACCCTCGTCGGTGTCGCCCCCGACGGACGCGTCCAGATCGGCATGGAGAACAGTGCGTGGCGGAGCCCCGGGCAGATCCCTGGCGGACAGGTCTCCGCCTTCACCGCCGTCGATGGAGAGCACCTTCTCGCCGCGGGACAGGACGGCGCGGTCCATGAGTCCCGTGACGGCGGACGCACGTTCGACGTCGTCTACCGCGCAGATTGAACACGGCCCGCGGGCTCTGCCGGAGCCGCGCGCCGACGATGACCGTCCTCTCCGGCCCAACTACTAAGGATCTTCTTTAGAAGACCGACCGGAGAGGCGGGTTCGTCCTGGATGGATCGGCCATTTAATCGAGCGGAAACCACTCCACGGCACGACCCCTGATCTACTATGAAGCTTAGTAGATCTGGCGAAGGGGCGGCGGTGCGGATTCCCAGGCGAGTCGATGCTGCGTTGGGCTGGCTGGAGAAGCACGGGGCCGCCCTCGCGGCCACCGTTGCTCTCGCCGTCACGGCGGCGTCCGTCATCTGGTGGCCGCCTCTCGCCGGTTTCGTCCTCGGGCTCGCTCTCGGCGGCCTCGGTGTCCATCTGCGCATGACGAACCGGCTGGCCAAGGCCAAGAGGGAGATCGACAACCTGCTGCGGGAGAACGGTGCCCTCCGCCATCGCAACACCGTCCTGAGCAGTGGAGTCGTCGCTCAGGCAACGCAGGTGACGTACAAGTTCCGGCCCATCGTCGACGAAGTGGACACCGCTGACGGGCCGCACGGCACTCTCCCGTTGCCGGAAGCGGGCGACGAACCGGCGGGTCCTGAGACGTCGGAACCGCGGACCGAACCGAAATGACGATCACCTGCGGCGCCGCGACGTGAGGGCGCTGCGAGGCCGAAGCCGCGAGGACGAGGCGGGCGGCCGAGGGAGCGCACACCAATGCCGAAGCGGAGCCGACGGCGCCGGTCCATTGGCCGTCCCCGCAGGCCTGCTCTCGGACGAGAGGCGGATTTGGGGACGGCCGATGGCGACCTCTCCAGGTGGTCGTGGTGTCGCCGGGCCGGCGGGCACCTGAATCAGACGTGGTCGTTCACAGCATGGGGAATCAGCTTCCGTAGCCACACGTCGCGGCTGGGCCAGGGTTCGCGGCTGAAGACGGCCAGGTAAGGGGCGGTGATGGCGCGGGCGCTCATCTCGAGCCAGGTCAGCAGGACCGCGGGGGTGGTGGTGAGCATTTCCTGTTGCCAGCCACGGACGACGTCCGGCGTCGGTCGGGGTGAGACGAGGGCGCGGTGGGTCTCCGAGACGGCCTGTTGTCGTAGGCGTGCCGGTGGCGCGGCGAGGCACGTGCGGAGGGCGGAGGTCGGTGCGGACAGAGCGGCCATCGACCACGCCGGTCGAGCCGCCGTCGCGAGGGCTCTCCTCGTGGCCGGACATACGACGGAAAACACCTCCCGCGCGTTCTTCGCCGGTGTCACGCAGGCGCGTCGCGCAACTCCTCGGTGACCGGCCCCAGCGATGAGGCTCGACCGCAGCCAGGTGCTGCTCTCGTTCCTGGACCTGTACGGGGTGATCGTTCTCGTGATGTGCACGGCACCGCTCATCTCGAGTGTGAGCTCCTGACTGCGGGGCGGCGCTCAACCGGGGGCGCATGACGGCTGGTGGGCCGGCCGTCCCGCTTCAGCGAAGGCGGCTTGGTGACACGATGGACGCGACGTCGTCGCGGAGACTCGGGAGGGTCGGGGCGAACTTGTCGCCGCAGCAGTCGGTGTCGTTGAACTTCTTGTGCGGCACGATGGCGTCGTGCGGATCCAGGTCGTATTGCTCGCACAACCAGGCGCAGAGTTGCACCAGGGAATCGCGCAGGCGACGCGGTGGCAGGACGTCGTTGTAGGTGCCCTCGCACTCGATGCCCACCGTGAACTCGTTGGCTCCCGCCACGTGCGTGCCCATCACCATCTCGCCACGTTCGGCCGCGGCGAGGCTGCCCGTTCGTCCCTCCATGATGTGACCGCCGCGGCTGATGGTGAACTGCTGACCGGTGTCGCCCCACCCCCGGTCCTTGTGCGCGTTCTGGATGGCGCGGGCGAGGTAGCGGGCCCGCGCGATCGAGTCGTCGTCGACGTTGTCGGTCGAGGTGTGATGGACGACCACGTACTTGGGCGGACGCGACAGCACGGTCGCCTCCCGGTCGGGGTCGTCCGCTCCCCACTGGGCGGTGGGATGGACGAACGGCACGGTGGCCGAGGCTCTACGCGCGTTACCGGGGGCGCGCGACCGGCTTTGCTCGGACACCGCCTCGCCGGTTCCGGTGGCCGCTCGCCCGGCCGGTGAGCGTGTGAGCTCCTGGACGCCGACCGCGGCTCCGGCCGCGAGGAGGCCGCCCAGGAGAAAGGTGCGCCGGGGGGCGACACCGCTCATCGGGCCGCGGGGGGAACGATGTTTGCCGTCGTAAGTCATCGGGGTGTTCCTTCGAAGAAGTCATCCCGTGGCGCCGCCGATAAAAGAAAAACGGCAGGCCGATGAACAGGCGCGGGTCATCGCCTGTGAAGAGATGAGGGGTCGGGGAAGGGGGCACTAATCCCACGGCTCTGGCTTACGCCGAGCGTAGGCAAAGGGGGCGGGGCGACCGTGCAGAAGTGAGCTTGCGCGGGCATGCCTCACGAAGTGTGCGAAGCGTTCAATGGCGATCGCGCGTCAGCGGACGTCGCCGCATGCTCGGCCGTCGTGTGTCGCTATCGGTCTCGGCCCGGCGGAGGCGGTGAGGGGCGCGCGCTCGTCCGATGCTCGGGGGCGCGATCGAACCTGGCCAGGGGAGTGTCCTGCTCGTACAACGTTTCTCCTCTCCTTGACTGCCTACCGGGTTAGCTGACGGGTTCGGGCCAGGAGCAGGCCCTACCGCGACGGGCATCGCGGATTCACCCCAATAATGTGGGTCCCCGGCTTCCAGACGTCGGACGTCTTGGAATTAGGCGTTCGGCCGGTCGTCTTTCGATGGACGCCGGCCGAGTACTAAGGAAGATAGGACATGGAGCGCCGGGATTCCAACTCGGTCAGGGTAAAATTCAATGTTGATCTACCGGGGTGGCGGCGCGCAGCCGTCTTCACCGGCTCGACGCCGGTGCCCCGACCCGACGTTGCGTCAGGCCGGGGCACCGACGGCCATGGGGCCCGGTCTTGGTGATCCGTCGGCACCAGGGCTCATGCGTCGGAGGACGGCTGGTTGCCGGCGACCAGGTTGAAGGACCCGGTCAGCATGTTGAGGGCGACCAGGCCGACGATCTCGCTGATGACCCGGTCGTTCCAGCCGTGCTCGCGCAGAGCGGTCACGTCGTCGGAGGTGAGCGAGGACGGCTCGGTCAGGACCCGCAGGGCGAAGTCGACCAGTGCGGCCTCGCGGGCGTCGGCCGCGGTGCCCTGCCGGGCGAGGGCGATGTCGGTCTCGGTGAGCCCCGCGGCCCGGCCCGCCTCGATGTGCGCCGCCATGCAGGTGCCGCAGCCGATCCACTCCTGGAGGGCCAGCGAGATCTTCTCGCTCAGCGGGCGGGAGATCTTGGTTCTTTTCATGGCGCGGGAGAGGTCGAGGTAGCCCTGCAGGAGGGCGGGGGAGTGGGCCATGGTGCCGACCATGTCCCCGGCCGAGCCGTGCCGGGCGATGATGCCGGCGAGGAGTTCGCGGGACTTGGCGGGCGCCTCGTCGGGGGTGAGCGGCGGCAGGTTGCGCACGATCGTCTCCGTTCGCGGGGGATGGGGGGCCGCTGGACGCGGCCCCCTCGGGTGGTTGGGTCAGTGGCCCTTGGCCTTCTCGCGTGGTGCCGCGGGCGCCGGCTCCGGCGACGGGCGGGGCGTCCGCAGGGTGGCGGCGGCCAGTCCGGCTCCGGCGAGCGCGATCAGGCCCGCGCCGATGAAGGCGGCCGAGAAGCCGTCGGTGAGCGCGGGCGCGTTCCCCGGTTCGTCCGTGCCGAAGGCGGCGGCGATGGCGGTCATCGCCGCCAGCCCCAGCGCCGACCCGACCTGGTAGCTCGTGTTCACGATCCCGGACGCGAGCCCGCCCTCCTCGGGCGCGGCCGCCGACATCGCGGTGCCCAGTGTGGGGATGAAGGCCAGCGACATGCCGAGCGCCGCGACGAGCGAGGCCGGCAGCACGTCCGTCCAGTACGAGCCGTCCGGACGGACGAGCGACAGCCACCCCATGCCCGCGGCCAGCACCAGCAGCCCGGCGACGGTGATCGCCTTCGGGCCGAAGCGGCCGATGGCGCGCGGGGCCAGCACGATCATCCCGATCATGATCAGCGCGGTCATCGGGACGAGCGCCGCGCCCGACGGGAACGCGCTGTACCCGAGCACCTGCTGCAGGTAGAGGTTCAGGAAGAACCACATCGGGATCCACGCGCCGCCGAGGAGCAGTTGCGCGAGGTTGGCCGCGCCCAGGTTCGGCGCGCGGAAGATCGACAGCGGCATCAGCGGGGCGCGGCGGGACGCCTGCACGGCGAGGAACACCGCCAGCAGCACCAGCCCGCCGAGGAGGACGCCCCAGGTCGCGAGGGATCCCCAGCCGACCTCGGGGGCGCGGACGATCGCGAAGACGACCGCGCCGAGTCCCGCCGTGACCGTGAGCGCGCCGACCAGGTCGATCGAGCCGCGCGCCCCGCCCCCGCCGCCGGGCATGAGCAGCGGCGCGGCGACCAGCGCCAGGACGGCGATCGGGACGTTGATGTAGAAGACCCACGGCCAGGACGCGTACTCGGTGATGACGCCGCCGAGGAACACGCCCGCGGTGCCGCCGGCCGGGGCCGCGGCGCCGTACAGGGACAGGGCCTTGGTGAGTTCTCGCGGCGACGAGCCGAACAGCATCATCAGCAGGGTCAGCGCGGCGGGCGCGATGAGGGCCGCGCCGACGCCCTGCAGCGCGCGGCCCGTCAGCTCGACGGCCACGCTCCCGGCTGCGCCCGCCACGGCGGACCCGGCGAGCAGGACGACCCAGCCGGCGGAGAACAGCCGCCGTGCCCCGAAGAGGTCGGAGAGCCGTCCGCCGAGCAGGAGCAGGCCGCCGAAGGCGACGACGTAGGCGTTGAAGACCCACGACAGGTTCTCCTGCGAGAAGCCGAGGTCCTCCTGCATGCGGGGCAGCGCCACACCGATGATCGAAGTGTCCATGATCACGATGAACTGGGCCGTCGCGATCAGGGCCAGCGCCCACCAGCGGCGGTTCGCGGGCGGGGCGGAACGAGCAGACATGATCACTCCTTCTTACCCCTAGGGGGTATCTGTAGAACGCGGCATACCCTACGGGGGTGGCGTTCAAACTGCAACCCTTGGGACGGGAGGAAGTGAACCTCGGTGCTGTAGGCCGGTCGTCCTGCCTGTACGCGCAGATATGCATGCACCTGCAGTGCTGCGCCCCGGAGGTCCTCGGCTCGCCCCGGTCTTCAATTCAATGAAATAGATACGGGGTAGGGGTAGTTCGCCACGTCATCGCAGTCCCCGCCCGGCCTCGCAACGCGCGATCGGGCCCGACCGAGGAGGCATCGTGACTCACGTGGTACGCCGACCGGGCGTCGTGTCCGGTACGCGGATGGCGGTACTCCTGGCCCTCGTGCACGCCGTCAACGACGCTTTGACCGCCGTGCTCGGGGCGCTGCTGCCCATGCTTCAAGCCCGATTCGCCGCCGGTACCGCCACTCTGGCCCTGCTGGTGGCCGTCTTCAATGTCAGCTCATCGGTGACCCAGCCGCTGCTCGGCGCCCTGGCCGACGGAATCGGCCTCCGCCGCGTCGCCGCAGGCGGCGTCGCCCTGGCCGCGGTGTCGCTCAGCCTCGTCGGCACCGCTCCCGAAATCTTCCTCGTGGTCGCCCTGCTCGCCTTCGGAGGAATCGGTTCCGCGGCACTGCACCCGGTCTCCACCAGCATCGTCGGAGGGCCGACCGCCAAGAATCCCGGGCTCGCCGTGGGATTGTTCACCGCCGGAGGGATGATCGGATTCGCCGCCGGCCCGATACTGATCCTCTATCTGGTGGCGAGCCGGGGCACCGGAGCGCTGCCGTGGTTGATGCTGCCCGGACTCGTCCTCGCGCTCGCCCTGTTCGTCCTTCTGCCGGACTGGCAGCCGCACGGTACCCGCCTCGGCCGGTTCGTCGACCGCCGCGCTCTGACCGGGACGGTCGCGTGGCTGACGGCCGCGGCCACCCTCATCAGCCTGGCGTTCATCACCTTCACCAGCGCGGTTCCGCTCTGGCTCGTCACTGAGAGAGGCCTCGCCACCGACCATCCACTGCTCGGGAGAACCCTCGCCGCGTTCTCCCTGGCCGCAGGTCTCGGTGCGCTGCTGGGCGGTGCCGCGGGTGCGCGCTTCGGCTACGCACGGACCACGACCGTCTCACTGTTGGCCGCTGTCCTTCCGATGCTCGGCGTCCTGGCCCTGCCCGCGGGCCCGGGCACGGTCGCCGTCGCGGTCGTCGCCGGCGTGCTCGTGTATGCGAGTCAGCCACTGCTGATCGTCGCCGCGCAGAACGCCGCTCCCGATGCGCCCGCGGCCACCGCGGGCATCGTCATCGGCGTCGGTAACGCGCTCGCCGGCCTCCTCTACATCCCGGTCGGCGCGGCCCAGGGGGTGCTCGGACTCGCGCCGAGCATGGCGCTGACCTTCGGCCTGCTCGTGCCCGCCGCACTCATCGCGCGCCGCGCTCTGGGGGGCGTCCGGTGATGCCCCTGAGACCACGAGACCATTTCGACTTATACCCATACGGGGTACCTGTACAATGGCGCTATGACGACACCGAAGGCGCCCGCGCCGACTCGCGGGTACACGGCCACCAAAGAACAACTGCAGGTCCGCCTGCGCCGCATCGAAGGGCAGGTGAGGGGGGTTCAGTCGATGGTGGAGGAGGACCGCTACTGCATCGATGTCCTCACTCAGATCTCCGCCATCCAGGCGGCGCTGGACAAGGTCGCTCTCGGGCTCCTGGACGACCACGTCGGGCACTGCATGAGCCATGGAAGGGACGAGGGGCGCGAAGACGAGGTCAGGATGGAGATGATGGCGGCCGTCGGCCGACTCATGCGCAGGGGATAGCTCTCCTCGCCCGCGTCCATCCTCGGCTCTCACGGGGATCAACAGTTCGATAGTGCGCCCTGCCGGAGTATCTCCTACAACGTGTAGGTTCCCTTGCACGGCACGGTCCGGGGGCGCCGAGCTCCCCGGGGAAGATTTGGATGGAGTACTCCATGAGCACGCATGACCAGCATGTTCCGCCGTCCGAGGCGGGGCGCCAAAGCGATACCGGTCAGCACGACCATGCGGGACATCACCACATGGAGCACGACCATGCGCACCATGCCGGGCACGGCGAAGGCGCGGCGCACGGCCACGGCGGGACGGTGTCGTGGGGCATGGCCGCGCAGGCGACCCTGCACTGCCTGACGGGCTGCGCGATCGGCGAGGTGCTCGGCATGGTGATCGGAACCGCGCTCGGCTGGCCCAACCTCCCCACCATCGCCCTGGCCGTGGCTCTGGCGTTCTTCTTCGGGTACGCGCTCACCATGCGCGGCGTCCTCAAAGCGGGGCTCACGCTGCGCGCGGCGTTCAAGGTCGCGCTGGCCGCCGACACCGTCTCCATCGCGATCATGGAAATTCTGGACAACGGGGTCATGCTGATCGTGCCGGGCGCGATGCACGCCGGCTTGGCCAGCCCCCTCTTCTGGGGCGCGCTGGCGTTCGCCTTCCTCGTGGCGTTCGTCCTCACGACTCCGATCAACCGCTGGATGATCAGCCGCGGCAAGGGGCACGCCGTCGTGCACCAGTACCACCACTGAGCGCGCTGAGCCGAGCTCGACCCGACCGGACGTACAGTGAGACCCGGCGGGTTCGGGCTCAGCTCATCGGCCGCTTCCTCCCCGCTCATTCGGCAGAATGTCAGCGGGATCGAGGTGATCGTGTGGAGGGACTCGGCGGCTCGCTCGAGCGCGCCATCATGGACGTCCTGTGGGCCGAACCGGAGCCCCTGCGCGTCCGTGAGTTGCTGACGAGGCTGAACGAGAAGCAGCAGAAGCCGCTCGCCTACAACACCGTCCAGACGGTGGCGGAACGGCTCGCGCGCAAGAGCATGCTGGAGAAGATCCCGGACGGCCAGGCGTTCCGTTACGGCCCGACGTGCACGCGGGAGGACTACGTGGCCGAGGTGATGATCGACGCCCTGACCGCGACGACGTCCGACCACGGCGCCGTCCTGACCCGCTTCGCCGAGGGCGTGCCGTCCGAGGACGCGCGGCGCCTCCTGGAGGTGCTGCGCCGCCGCGCGGCCGACGAGCCCGGGTCCTGACGCGATGTCGGTCCTCCTCGTCGCCCTGCTCGCCACCGCTCTCCTGCTCGGCTGGGGAGCCGGTCCCGTGCTGGACCGGTACTCCTCCGGGACCCAGCCGGGCACGGCGATCGGCGCGTGGCTGGGCGCCGTGGCCGGGACCTTCGCCGCGGTGACCGGCGCCGTGATGATCGCCCTGCTGTGGCCGCCGACTCCGGGCCACGGGTTCGTCGAATGGCTGCACGGCTGCCTTCCGCATCACCGCACGGCGGCCACCGTCCTCGCCGGTGCGTTGAGCATGCCGCTGCTCTACCTGTGCGGACACCGGCTGATGCGAACCGTCCCCCGTCTTCGAGGGACGCTTCGGCGCCGACGCGACCACCGCGAGATGCTCCACATGGTCGCGCACGAAGACGAACGGCACTCGGACGTCCTCCTTCTTGACCATCCCATACCGGTCGCGTACTGCCTGCCCTCCCGGAGACGGCCGATCGTCCTGTCCACCGGCGCCCAACGCAGACTCAGTACGCGGCAACTGGCGGCCGTACTCGAGCACGAACGAGCACATCTGCGCCAGCGCCACCACCTGGTCCTGCTCCTGCTCGACGCCGGCCATGCCCTGCTGCCGTGGTCGCCGACCGTCCGACGTGCCAGGTCGCGCGTCCCGCTCCTGCTCGAGATGGCCGCCGACGACGCCGCCGCACGCACCGCAGGACACCGGACGCTCGCCGACGCGCTGCGGCGGGTCGGCAGCGCCCCGGAGTTCGCGGGAGTACTCGCCGCCTCGGGCTCGAACGGTGGAACGCTGACGAAGCGGCTGGCACGGCTGGAGGGAAGACCTCACCGCCCTGGCCGGGCGGGACGACCCCTCGCGTGGGCCCTCTCGATCTGCGCGACCATCGCGCCCCTGTTCACCGCCGCCGCAGCCGTCGGCCAGCTGATCCTCCCCTGCTGACACTGGCAAGCCGTTCTGTGGAAGCCGAACGCCAGCAGCTCGATGGGTGGTGTGCGCATTACCGGTGGCCCTGCGCGAGGCACCGTAGGTAGGTGACCGACCATTGCGCGAAACCCGTCCAAGTCGGCCAGTTCGTGCCTACGTCCAAGAGCGCAGCAGCCGGCGCGGTGCTCTTTACGTGGTGCGTCACTGTCTTGCCGCGATGAGGTGCTCCGGATGCCCTTCAGGATCCGGAGCACCTCACTCGACTGCTACGCGGGACGGAGACGGCGGTCAGGGGATGTGTGTTGGGCGATGGCCAGGTCGGCGATCATGTTTCGAAGGCGGCTGATCTCTTCGTTGGCGGCCGCGAGGGAGGCGTCCGCATCGGCATGGCGTGCATCCGCCGCCGACTCGCGGGGAGCGTTGCGTATCTTGTCCAGGGCCGCCAGGGCGGTCTCGTCGGCGGTCGGCAAGCTGTGCAGGTACTTCTCCGTGGTCGACAGCTTCAAGTGGCCGAGGCGCTCTTTGACGACCTGGAGATCGGCCCCTCCGGCGAGGAGCCAGGATGCGTGCGCGTGCCGAAGGTCGTGGATCCGGGGCTTGGAGGCGAGACCCGCGGCCTCCCTTGCCGGGTACCAGCAGTGGGTGCGGAACCAGGTTGCGGAGATGTGAGGGTCAGTATCGACCACTCGAGGCTTACGAGGGCTGTCCATCCCCTGCGCGCGACGCTTGGCCCGGTAGGCGGCGTAAGCCCCGCGGCAGCGGTCGCATTTGCATTTGCCGAGGTTGTAGGCCGTGATCGTGCCGTGGGTGTACGTCCTTCCGTTGGGCGCGATAAAAGTCAGGGGAGCTTCGACTGCGTTGAGATTCGCTGCGCTGGCCGCTGGCCGACGAGCGAAAAAGAGATCGTCAGGTTCGAGACCGTGCGCCTCGGCGTGCACCTTCAGCTTTCTCACGATCTGCGAGCTGAGCTTGAACCGTCGATGCTTCTTGTTCTTGGGGTATTCCTTGACGAGGAACCTCTTGCCGTCGGGATGATTCTTTCGGGTGAGTTCTACGACCGCCCGGCTCACTGTAAGGATTCCGGTCTCGAAGTTGAGGTCCTTGACGCGGAGCTCGCTCAGTTCTCCCCAGCGGAGACCGCTCTCGATATTGGTTTCGATGAGGAGTTGAGCGTCCGCGTCCGGGAGATTCTGATAGATGGCATCGAACTGCTCGGCAGTGATGATCTCGCGTATTTTCTCCGGCACGGGGTCGGTCTTGATCCCCCGGCTCGGATGGACGGAGATGACCTGGTCCCTGAGTGCCGTGGTGAAGATGGCATTAAGGACGGACACCTTGCAGTACTGGATCCGGCGAGGGCGTACGCCCCGTGCCTTAAGCCAGGTGATCCACTCCTGGACGTGCTCCGGGAAGATCTCGCGCATCCTCATGTTCCCAAAGAACGGCATGATGTGCTTGTAGATCGCGGAGAGGTAGTCCTGGCGCGTGCTCGGTTCCATGATGTGGTTTGGTAGCCACTTCTCCTCGACGTAGTTTCGAAATTTCTGCCTTCCCCGTTGAGGATCCCAAGGTTTTCCTCTTCGAACCTTGGCTTCCGCGTCCTGCCACGCCGTGTTGGCCGCCCTCTCCGTTGCAAAGGTGCCTGCCGAGCGAAGCTTGCCTTGGAGGTCGACGTACAGGGCCTGGTATCGGGTGACTCCGGCCTTCGTAACACGCTTGCGCGTACAGCCCATTTCGGACAGCCTCCAACCTTGATCGTTTGTCAATCTCATGTCAATGGATCATGTGTGACGCATTGACATGATCTTGGACCGTGCGACGAGCAACCCTTGCTCTGACCAGCAGTTTAGGTCGAGATGAACAGCGATGCCAACGTCCGAATTGGACGTAATTTAATTTTCCCAAGCTGACAGCGCGGGTTCGATTCCCGTCACCCGATCCACCAAGCAAGGCCCAAGTCAGGGAGCAAGTCCCCGACACTGGGCTTGATCGTTTCCGGCGCCGGGAGGCCACCGGGCAATTAGCGGGCGATTACGCCGGGACGAGGCAACCAGCCGCCCCGCCGCCCCCGTCATCGCAATCACGGTCGGCCTGGACGAGCGCGTCTAGAGCGTCAGCGATCGCGCGGTCAGCGTTGGCCGATCGATGCTGGTAGCGCAGCGCGGCCCGTTCGTTGTCGTGGCCCATCCTCGCCATGAGGTTCCGGTGGGAGACCCCCATGTCAGCGGCGAGAGTGTTGCCCGTGTGTCGGAGGTCGTGGAAGTGCAGGATCGGTACGCCGAGCGCCTTCACCACGAACGGCCATCGGGTGATCTCGTTGAAGCCGTTCCGCCGCAGTGGTCCCCCCTTGACGCCCGTGAAGACGAGCGCCTCAGCGTCCGGTCGGCGAACGCCGTGGGAACACAAGGAGCCGACACCCATCAAGCAGTTCATGTCCGGCGACCTGCACTGCGTGGAGTCGCCTGTACGACTCTGTGCCGAGTTCGGTCGAGCTTCGTGGAATCAGGGCCTCCCGGACTCTCCGAACGGAGCGCGTCCGTACGGGAGGGCGAGCCAAGGGTCGCAATCTTGTCCTACGGAAGTGCTAGAACACGGACAACCGGAACGCGAGGGGAGCGACCGTGAACACACGGGAGGCGGCTGAGCGGTGGGCGAACGCATGGGCCAAATGCTGGCCCGCTCAGGACGTTGACGGGATCGTCGCGCTACAGGCAAAGGATGGCGACCATTGGGCGTCGATGTTCCGCCCGTACCGGGGCCGTGAGGGGCTACGCAGCTACGTACGGGAATGCTTCGACGAGGAAACCCGTCCGGCGGAGGTCTGGTTCGGCGAACCCCAGGTCGACGGTTCTCTGGCGGCCGTCGAGTACTGGGCGGTGACCTACCCGAATGACCAGCCGCTCACCATCTCCGGCTGCACGCTGCTGCGCTTTGACGCTGACGGACTGGTGGCAGAGGCCCGCGACTACTCGCATGTCAAGGAGGGGCGCTTCCTACCACCCGCAGGACTGTGCAACGGCAAGGGGTGAGCGTGCGACCCCATGAACCCGCGCGCCGAAGTCCTCATTCGTGCGATGACGCCCTTGCCCGGCTGAGGCAGTCCGCACGAATAGGCACTTAGGAACGGGCTGCAGCACGGCGGCGCAGGTCGCCGGCTTCCGCGTCACGGCCGGTGCGCTCCAAGATGCCGGCCAGTTTGAGCATGATGGCGGTGTTGGCCTCGTAGTCGTCGTCCCTCTCGGCGGGGTCCTCCTTCACATGGCCCGCCTTGGCGGCGCGCCGGAGGAGGGGTTCCGCCTCGGAGAACTGCCCGTCCAAGTACAGGATCTCACCCTGTACGTGCACGTCCTTCATGATCGGTGCCTTACGTTGGGGGAATGGAGGCGGGCGAGCGCAGCTCGATGGCAGCGACCCATCTACTGAGGTTCCTTCCTCCCCAGTCGCGCTCAATCAAGATTCGGACTGCCTCCTGCCCGGACTTCACCCCACCAGGACTACGACGAGCGAAGGACGTCCGCGGCGAAGGATCGGAAAGCAGCACAACCCGCAGATCAGCGGGCCGTGAAGCGGTCGGGAGGCGTGCCCCTTGCGTCCCCGCCAGGGCGGACGATCATGGACGCTTGCGGTCGTCATCAGCATGGTGCCAGCGCTACGAGCGTCAATGAGCCGGCTACCCGGACCAGAACGCCAGGGAACAGCCCGCCCGCAGGAGTTGAGACCCTGCGGCGAGGTGGCCAAGGTGGGGGTTGACGTCCACGATGGGGGCCATGCCGCAGATTCTCATTGAGTACTCCGCCTGCCTTGCTGACGCATTCGACCGGCGCGGCTTCGCGTTGGCCCTGCACCCGGTTGCGGCGGAGTTGATCGGCAGCGCCCTCCCCGACTTCAAGACGCGCTTTCGCCCGATCGACGACGCGGTCATCGGGACGGGCGAAGCCACCGAGGCGATGGTTCACGTGGACCTGGCGATCCTGCCGGGACGTGATCCCGAACTCAAAGCCAGATTGGGAGACCTGACGCTCACGATGCTGTGCGATCACATCAAGCCGGGGTCCGGGCTCAACACACAGGTCACGGTTGAAGTTCGCGACATCGCGTCCTATCACAAGCGCGTCCTGACGTCATAGGCGCCGCCCGGGCTCCCGGTGATGCCGAATCAGCCCCTCCGGCTGTACGTTGAGTCCGTGACTCATTGATCTTGCCCGGCCTACTGCGTCGGGCGGCATCGCCGAGAGCGGGGCCATGCGAACCGAGGGCCGGAAAGCACCTGACGCCGGGTCGCCATGGGATGAAATCGTCCCGCTGCTGTGGATGGGCGGCCACTTCTACCGGAATGCGGAGGGGACGCGGCTACCGGTCGTTGTAGGCAGTGACTTCGCAGGTCCCGGACGCTGGGGCTTCGCTGTTCGCGGGTCTCGGGCTTCAGCTCTCGCGTGCCGGGGGCACGTCCGCGCGAATCCGTCTCGCGCCTCGCCGGTTGCTTGGGTGCGTTGCGGCTTCCGTGGTCCCGGGTCAGCGGCCGAACTTGGCGACCGCCTCTGGGGTGACGGGGGTGAAGAAGTTGACGAGGTTGCCGTCGGGGTCGCGGAACAGCAACGACCGGTTGCCCCACGGCATCGTGGTGGGTTCGGTGACGAACTCGCCGACGTGCCCGGTCAGGTTCGCGTGCACCCGGTCCACGTCGTCGACGAGGAACTCGATGATCACGCTGTGGTTGGCGGCGGGACGGGACGAGCCCGGCGCGAACAGCGGGACGGTGCGGGTGCTCGCGATCGCCAGGGTCGCGTGGCGGGTGCCGATCTCGGCGAAGTCCTCGGTGGACCAGTCCGCCCGCACACCGGTGGCCTTCTCGTAGAACTCGACGAGGCGGGCGACGTCCTCGGTGATGACGCGGATCGAAACGAAGTCCATGGCGGTTCCTCCCGGGGCGCGGTGCCGTGGTGCTTCGGACGTTAGAGGGGATAGTGGACAGAATCGGTCCACTATTTGCCATAGGCTCGGAAACATGTCCCGACCCACCGGCCGGGTGCTCACCCTCCTCGAACTGCTCCAGTCCGGCGGCACCCGGACGATCGCCGAGCTCGCCGACCGGCTCGGCGTCGAAGGGCGGACCGTCCGGCGGTACGTCGATCAGCTGGTCGACCTCGGCGTGCCCGTCGAGGCGGTGCGCGGCCGCTACGGCGGGTACCGCCTCGCGCGCGGGCACCGCCTGCCGCCGCTGATGCTCAACGACGACGAGGCGCTCGCCGTACTGCTCGGCCTGGCGGTAGGACGGCGCGCGGGCCTCGGCAGCGCGGCGGGGACCGCGAGCGAGACGGCGGCGGCGAAGATCCGGCGGGTGCTTCCCCCGGCCCTCGCCCGCCGGCTCGACGCCGTCCAGGAGTCGCTCGCGTTCACTCGGCCCTCCGGGGGGCTCGCCGCGCCGGACACCGGGACCCTGCTCACGCTCGCCGACGCCGTGCGCCACCGCCGTCCCGTCTCGTTCCGGTACGGCGACCGGGAGGGCCGCCGTACCGATCGCACCCTGCACCCGTACGGGATCGTCGGTCATTCGGGCCGGTGGTACGTGATCGGCGAGGACACCGGGGTCGGCGAGGACCGCACTTTCCGCCTCGACCGCATCACGAACGCCCGCACCCTGCCCGGCTCCTTCGAGGAGCCCGCCGGTCCGGACCCGGCGGAACGCGTCCTGTCGGGGTTCGTCACGGCGCCCTACCGGCACGAGGTGACCTTGCGCATCCACGGGACGGTCGAGCAGATCCGCGCGCGCTTCCCCGCGTCCATCGCGACCATGGACGTCCCCGCCGACGCAGACGACCCGGCGGCCGAGCGCTGGCGCCGCGTCGAGATGCGGGCCGAACGGCTCGACTGGCTGCCCGCGCTCCTCGCCTCGCTCGACCGGCCCTTCGCCATCGAGCGCCCGGACGAGCTCCGCGAGCTGGTCCTCGGCCTCGCCGGCCGGCTGTCCGAAGGGGCCCGCCGTCCGCCCGCCGGCTGATCCGGCGGGGGTGTTGCCTGTGCCGGAGGTCGGCGTGGGGCTCCGCTGTGCCTGTGGTGCGGGGTGCCTCCTACGGCGTGTAGGTTCCCCTGCACGGCACGATTCGGGGGTGGAGCCCCCGGGTCAGATTGGAGCGCTCCATGAGCACGCATGACCAGCATGTCCCGTCTCCCGAGGCGGAGCGGCGGGGTGATGGCGGCCGGCACGACCATGCGGGGCACGGGGAAGGTGCGGTGCATGGGCATGGCGGGAGCGTGTCGTGGGGTATGGCCGCGCAGGCGACCTTGCACTGCCTGACGGGCTGTGCGATCGGTGAGGTGCTCGGCATGGTGATCGGGACGGCGCTCGGCTGGCCGAACCTGTCCACCATCGCCCTCGCCGTGGCGCTGGCGTTCTTCTTCGGGTACGCGCTCACCATGCGGGGCGTCCGTAAGGCGGGGCTCACGTGGCGCGCCGCGTTCAAGGTCGCGCTGGCCGCGGACACCGTCTCGATCGCGATCATGGAGGTGCTGGACAACGGGGTCATGCTGATCGTGCCGGGGGCGATGCACGCCGGGCCGGCGAGCCCTCTGTTCTGGGGGGCGCTGGCGTTCGCCTTCCTGGTGGCGTTCGTCCTCACGACGCCGATCAACCGCTGGATGATCGGCCGCGGCAAGGGGCACGCCGTGGTGCACCGGTACCACCATTGAGCGCCCGACCGGCGGGTTCGCCTCCTCGCCTTCGGCACAATGGCGGTGAGGTGATCGTGTGGAGGGACTGGGCGGTTCGCTCGAGCGCGCCATCATGGACGTCCTGTGGGCCGAACCCGGGCCCCTGCGCGTTCGTGGGCTGCTGGCGAGGCTGAACGAGAGGCAGCCGAAGCCGCTCGCCTACAACACCGTCCAGACGGTGGCGGAGCGGCTCGCGCGCAAGAACATGCTGGAGAAGATCCCGGACGGCCAGGCGTTCCGTTACGGTCCGACGCGCACCCGGGAGGAGTACGTGGCCGAGGTGATGATCGACGCCCTGACCGGGGCGGGGTCCGACCACGGTGCCGTCCTGGCGCGCTTCGCCGAAGGGGTGCCGCCCGAGGACGCGCGGCGCCTCCTGGAGGTGCTGCGCCGCCGCGCGGCCGGCGAGCCCGGGTCCTGACCCGATGCCGGTTCTCCTCGTCGTCCTGCTCGCCGCCGTGCTGCTGCTCGGCTGGGGGGCCGGTCCCGTGCTGGAGCGGTTCTCGTCCGGGACGCACCCGGGCACGGCGCTCGGCGCCTGGCTGGGCGCCGTGGCCGGGACGTTCGCCGCGGTCACCGGCGCGGTGCTGATCGCCCTGCTGTGGCCGCCGACGCCGGGGCACGGGTTCGTGGAGTGGCTGCACGGCTGCCTGCCGCATCACCGGGCGGCGGCCACCGTCGCGGCCGGTGCGCTGAGCGTGCCGCTGCTCTGCCTGTGCGGGCGGCGGCTGATGCGCATGGTGCCCCGGCTCCGAGGAACGCTGCGGCGGAGGCGGGAGCACCGCGAGATGCTCCACATGGTGGCGCACGAAGACGAACGGCACGCGGACGTCCTGCTCCTGGACCATCCGGTGCCGGTCGCGTACTGCCTGCCCTCGCGTGGACGGCCGATCGTCGTGTCGACCGGCGCCCGGCGGAGGCTCACCGCGCGGCAGTTGTCGGCCGTCCTGGAGCATGAACGAGCGCATCTGCGTCAGCGTCACCACCTGGTGCTGCTCCTGCTGGACGCCGCCCACGCCCTGCTGCCGTGGTCGCCGACCGTCCGGCGGGCCGGGGCGCTCGTCCCGCTCCTGCTCGAGATGGCCGCCGACGACGCCGCCGCGCGCGCCGCGGGACGCCGGACGCTCGCCGACGCGCTGCGGCGGGTCGGAAGCGGCCCGGGGTTCGCGGGCGCACTCGCCGCGGCGGACGGTGGAACGCTGACGAAGCGGCTGGCCCGGCTGGAGGGGAGGGCCGAGCGCCCCGGACGGGCGGGACGGCCCGTCGCGTGGGCGCTCTCGGTCGGCGCGGCCGTCGTGCCGCTGCTCACGACCGCCGCGGCCGTCGGCCGGCTGGTCCCGCCCTGCTGACACCGGTCAGCCGGGCGCCCATTCGGCCGTGTGGGCGGTGACGAAGTCGGGGAAGGAGCGGGGCGGGCGGCCGGTGAGGTCGAGGACCGTGGTGGTGACGTGGTCTTCGCGGCCGGCCCTGATGCTCTCTTCCACGGCGGCGAGGGCGGCGGCGAAGTCGGCGGGCATTCCGGCGGCCCGGTAGGCGGCCGCCTGCTCGTCGACGCCGATGCGGACCGTGCGGACCGGACGTCCGGTGCGGGCGGTGATGATCGTCGCCGCTTCCGCGTAGCTCAGTGCCTTCGGCCCGGTGAGCAGGTGGTCGCCCTGGTCGATGCCGGGGGCGGACAGGAGGACGGCCGCGACGGCCGCGATGTCGCGGGCGTCGATCCAGCCGAGGCGTCCGTCGCCCGCGGCGGTGCGGATCTCGCCGTGCCGCCGGATCCGCTCGCCCAGGGGGTGGGGGCTCAGGAAGTTCTGCATGAATCCGGACGCGCGCAGCACCGCCCATCCGGGGGTGGACCGCACTCGCGCGGCCAGTTCGAGCGCGCCGGGGGCGTTCGGCAGTTCGACGGCGGAGCCGAGGAGCACCACGCGGCGGACGCCGAGGCGTTCGGCGTCGTCCAGGAAGGGGCCGACGTGCGGCATCGGGTCCACGGTCGCGAGCGGGGGGACGAGGAAGATCCGGTCGATTCCGTGCAGCGCGGGCCCGTGGGTCGCCGGGTCGTGCCAGTCGAACCGGACCGTGTCGGGGCCGGGGGGCGGGGTGCGGCTCGCCACCCGGACCGGCGTGTTCCGGGCGCGCAGCAGTTCGACCAGCGCGCTCCCGGTCTTCCCGGTGCCGCCCGTCACCAGCACGCGGGTCATCGGACGGCCGCCGCGTCGAGCAGCTCGGGCAGGGTTCCGGACGCCGCGGCGGCGGCCAGGGGGTTCCAGTAGTCGCGGTAGCGGGTGATCAGGCCGTCCTGGACGGTCGTCACGACGATGTAGTCGAGCCGGTAGGGCTCGCCGGTGCGCACCGTTCGTCCGTGCGCGGTGAACTCGACGACGATGGTGTCCGGACGTTCGGTGCGGTGCACGGTGATGGTGGGGATCTCGCGCACGTCCATCAGCTCCGGGTAGCCGGCCAGGTAGCCGCGGACCTCCTCCCGGCCGTCCAGGCGCCGGGGTGAGGTGCCCGTGGCGAACGGGAACTCGGCGGTGCCGTGCTCCGCCCACAGGTCGGCGATGGCGTCCATGTCCTTGGCGAGCAGCAGGTCCAGGAGCCGGTGGAAGGTTTCTTCGGGAGTGCGTGGCACGGGTCCTCCAGGTGTGTCGGGACGACCCCAGGTTGGGTGCGCGGCGGGAGCCGGGGAACGGACGGTCGAGCCACGGACTGCCGGTACGTGGTCAAGCCCGGACCGCCCGTGCCAGCATGAACCGGGTGAGCAGGGACGAACTGGCCGACTTCCTGCGTCGGCGGCGGGAGGCGCTGCGCCCGGACCAGGTGCCGGCCGCGGCCGTCCATCCGCCGGGGCGCCGCGCCCGGCGCACTCCCGGGCTGCGCCGGGAGGAGGTGGCCGCGCTGGCGGCGGTGTCGGTGAGCTACTACGAACGGCTCGAGCAGGCCCGCGCGCCGCGCCCGTCCCCGGAGGTGCTGGCCGCGCTGGGGAGGGCGCTGCGGCTCACCGCGGCGGAGCGCGAGCACCTGGCGCGGCTGGCGGGGCAGGTCCCGCCGGGCACCGACGACGATCGGGGGCCGGTGCCCGGCGACGTCCGCCGGCTGCCGGACCGGCTCGGGCCGATCCCCGCCTACCTGGTGGACGAGCGGCAGGACATCGTGGCGTGGAACCGCGCGGCCGTCGAACTGATCACCGACTTCGGGCTGCTGCCCGCCGAGGAGCGCAACACCGTGCGCCTGTCCATCCGGCTGGACGGCGTTCTCTGCTCGGCGGCCCCGGGCGCGGAGGGCGCGTTCGCCCGGCAGTTCGCCGCCCGGTTGCGCGCGGCGCGCGTCCGCCGTCCGTCCGACCGGGTCCTCGGGGAGCTGGTGAACGCGTTCGCCGCGCACAGCCCGGACTTCGCCGCCGGGTGGCGCGAGCACGATGTGCGGCCCATGACGACGGTGCGCAAGCGCCTGCGGCATCCGGAGCTCGG
Source organism: Actinomadura sediminis (assembly GCF_042675525.1). Lineage (NCBI taxonomy): Bacteria > Bacillati > Actinomycetota > Actinomycetes > Streptosporangiales > Thermomonosporaceae > Actinomadura > Actinomadura sediminis. Next base: position 14,592 of record NZ_JBHTJA010000057.1, on the reverse strand, counting down.
CGAGCTGGAGCTGGACCGCCAGACCCTGCTGGTGCCCGGCACGGACCTGCAACTGGTGATGTACACGGCGGAACCGGGCACCCCGAGCGCCGCCGCCCTCGCCCGGCTCGGGGGGTGACCGGCGGCCTCACCGTGGGCGGGGGGTTTCGAGGGCTTCGGCCCGGCGGGTGAGGTCGGCGGCGATGCCGTCCCAGTCGGGGCCGTGCAGCAGCAGGTTGTCGGCGGCGCGGCGCAGCAGCGCGGGGTCGTCGGGGCGTTGCAGGAGCACGAGGCGGTACGCGAGGTTGCGCACCCAGACCGGCAGGCGGCCGTCGACGATGTTCGGGCAGAGCTCGTCCAGCATGGCGAGGATCGCGTCCGCGTCGGCGAACGTCAGCTCTTCGACGAAGTAGTGCTCCCGGTCGCACGCGGGCGTGGGCCGGTAGTCGTCCCCGTAGAGGCAGCGGGCGTGCTCCGTCAGGGTCCCGTGCATGCCCGGCAGCCTAAGGCCGGCGTGACCCGGGGGCAGCCGTCCGGGCAGCCGGCCGATGTCGCCGTTCACGGCGGTGCCGCCTGAGTGGAAGGTTGTTCTCGCAGAAGGTGAACGGCTTCCGCGTTCCGTCGCTCGCGATGGGACGGTCTGTTTGCCTCTCGTCACTCGGGGTAGTCGATTGCGGATCATCGATCCATCCCGGTCGTCGGCGAGAGGGGGACGGGCCGTGCGGATCCCGGGAACGTCCGTGGTCGGGACGGTCCTCGCCACGGCGGGCACGGGCGTGCGCCGGGCGGCCGCGCTCGCCGCCGGGGGCCCGCGCCGCCGGGTGTGGGCCGCGGACGGACGCGCGCACGTCCAGGTGAACGGCCTGTCGGGCACCGGGCGGGCGCACCGCCGGTACGCGAAGGCGGTGACCGAGGCGGTGCGGCGGCTGGAGGGCGTCGACTGGGCGGAGGTCAACGCGGTCACCGGGCACGTCCTGGTGGCGTACGCGGAGGACGCCCTGGACGTCCGGGACCTCGTGTCGGCGGTCGAGGACGTGGAGGCGGCGCACGAGGCCGGCGGTTTCGACGCGTCCGCGCACACGGTGCCGCCGGACGACGAGATGGCGTGGGCGGCGGCGATGTCCGCGCTCGCGGCGGACTGCGCGGGGATCGCGGGCGCGATCGCCGGACGGCTGCTCGCGCGGCCGCCGCTGCCGAGCACCGTGCGGGCCGCGGTGTCGGCGGCGGAGTCGATCCCGCAGGTGCGGCGGCTGGTGGAGGGACGGCTGGGGGTGCTCCGCGCGGACGCCCTGCTGGGGGTCGCGAACGCCGTCGCGCAGGGCACCGGCCAGGGGCTCGTGCCGGTCGCGGTCGACGCCGTCCACCGGACCTTCCAGCTGTACGAGATCGCGGCGCGGCGGGAGGCGTGGCGGGCCCGGGAGCCGCGCCTCGGGACGCCGGGGCAGCCGCGCGAGTGCGGCGCCCGCGCCGTCCGCCCGTGCCCCCTGCCGGACGGGCCGGTGGAGCGGGCCGCGGACCGCACCGCGCTCGGGAACCTGCTCGGCGGCCTCGGCGTGCTGGCCGGGACGCGCGACGCGTCCGCCGCGGCCGAGCTGCTGATGGCGACCGTCCCGAAGGCGGCGCGGCACGGCCGGGAGGCGTTCGCGGCGGTGCTGGGGCACGACCTCGCGCGGCGCGGCGTGGTGCAGCTCGACCCGGGGGCGCTGCGGCGGCTGGACCGGGTCGGCGCGGTGGTGATCGACTCGGCGGTGCTGTGCGACGGGGAGCTGCGGCTGCTGTCGGCGGTCGCGACCGGCGGGACGCTCGACGACGCGGGCGTGTGGCGGGCGGCGGACGCGGTGCTCGCCGGGTACGGGCACGACGACCTGCGGGGCCCCGGACCGTGGCCCGGCGCGGACGGGTGGCGGCTGGCGCGGGCGGCGGACGCGCCGCCGGGCGGCCCCGCCGACCCGGACGGCGTCACCCTCGACCTCGTCGACGGCGACGGCCGCGCGTGCGGCCGGGTGCGGGTCGGGTCGTCGCTCGACCCGCTCGCCGAGGGCCTGCTCACCGCCGCGCACGGGGCCGCGGACGTCGTCGTCCTCACCGAGCACGCCAGCACCCGCGAGCTGCTGGCCTGGGGGGACGACTCCCCGGTGGCGGCGGGCGAGCTGGCGCGGTGCGTCCGCGACCTGCAACGCGACGGCCGGGGCGTGCTGGTCGTCGCGGGCGGGGACGACGCCGCGCTGGACGCGGCCGACGTGGGGATCGGCGTGCTGCGCGGGGACGCGCCCGCCGACTGGCGCGCGGACCTCGTGTGCGGGCCGGGGCTGGCGGAGGCGTGGCGGCTGCTGGCGGCGGTCCGGCCCGCGCGGCGGGCGAGCGAGCGGGCCGCGCAGCTTTCGCTGAGCGCGTCCGCGCTGGGCGCGCTGCTGATGGTGGGGCGGCGGCCGCGGAGCCGCGCCGGGCGGGGGCCGCTGGGCCGCGCGGTCGGCTCGTGGCGGGACGTCCCGCCGGTGTACGCGGCGTCGCTGTCGGCGATGCTGGCGAACGCCGTGACCGCGCGGCGGCTGAACCATCGCCCGCTGCCGCCCCCGGTGGTCCGGGACGCGTGGCACGCGCTGACCGCCGAGGAGGCGTGGCGCCGCCTGGCGCGCACCAAGGCCGGCCGGGCGGACGGGCGCGCGGACGGGCGCCCGCACGGGGAGCGGCGCGCGGTCGCGCGGCCCGTCGGGGCCGGGCTGCGGCTCGCCGCGGCCGTCCGGCAGGAGCTCGACGACCCGCTGACGCCCGTCCTGGCGCTGGGCGCGGCGGCGTCGGCGGTGGTGGGATCGAGCGTGGACGCGCTGCTGGTGGCCGGGGTGATGACGGGCAACGCGCTGATCGGCGCGGCGCAGCGGATGCGGGCGGAGCGGGCTCTCGAGGACCTGATGCTGGGGCAGCGGATCCACGCCCGCCGGCTGCGCGTCGAGCCCGGCGCGACCGGCGGGTTCGAGACGCTGCGCAACGCGGGAGGCGACCGGGTCACCGCGGACCGGCTGCGCGCCGGGGACGCGATCCTGCTGAACGCCGAGGACGTCGTGCCGGCGGACGCCCGGCTGCTGTGGGCGGAGTCGTTCGAGGTGGACGAGGCCACGCTGACCGGCGAGTCGGTGCCGGTCGGCAAGAGCGTCGAGCCGTCGCCGGGCGACGACCCGGCCGACCGGCACTGCATGGTCTACGAGGGGACGACGGTCAGCGCGGGCTCGGCGGTCGCCGCGGTCGTCGCGACCGCCGAGGCGACGGAGGCGGGCCGGGCCGCGGCGCTCGCGGGCGGCGCGGACCCGTCGTCCAGCATGCAGGCGCGGCTGGCGGAGCTGACGCACCGGGCGCTGCCCGCGACCGCGCTCGGCGGCGCGGCCGTCACCGGGCTCGGGCTGCTGCACGGGCTGAACCTGCGGCACGCCCTCGGCTCGGGCGTCGCGATCGCCGTCGCGGCCGTCCCCGAGGGGCTGCCGCTGGTCGCGACGGTGTCGCAGCTCGCGGCGGCGCGGCGGCTGTCGCGGCTCGGGGTGCTGGTCCGGTCCACGCGGGCGCTGGAGGCGCTCGGCCGGGTCGACACGCTGTGCTTCGACAAGACCGGCACGCTCACCGAGGGGCGGCTGCACGTCGTCCGGGCGTCCGGTCCCGGGCGTCCGCTGCCGCTGACCGGGGAGGACGGGCGGCGGATCCTGCGGGTCGCGGCGCGCGCGTGCCCGCCGCCGGGCGAGGGGCAGGCCCCGCACGCCACCGACCGGGCCGTGCTGGAGAGCGCGGAGAGCCTGCCGCCCGACACCGGGTGGCGGCTGGCGGAGGAACTGCCGTTCGAGACGACCCGGGGCTTCTCGGCGTCCCTCGGACACGATGGCGACCGGGCGGTCATCGCGGTGAAGGGCGCCCCGGAGATGCTGCTGGCCAAGTGCGGCCGCGTCCACGACGGGCCGCGGCGCCCCGACCTGAAGAACGCCGCCCGCAAGGGCGGCAGGGCCGCGGGCGGGGAGGACGCGCCGCTCACCGCCGCGCGCCGCCGGTCGGCCGCCGCGACCGTGCACCGGCTGGCCGGGCAGGGCCTGCGGGTGCTCGCCATCGCGGAGCGGACCGTCCCGGACGCCGACGGGGTGCGCGGCGAGATCGCCGAGCACGTCGACGACCTCACCCTGCTGGGCTTCATCGGCATCGCCGACACCCCGCGCCCCACCGCCGAGGAGGCCGTGCAGCGGCTCCGCGACGCCGGCGTCCGGGTCACCATGATCACCGGCGACCATCCGGACACCGCCGCCGCCGTCGCCGCCGAACTCGGCATCCCCGGCGCCGACCAGGTCCTCACCGGCGCCGAGATGGACGCCATGCCGGCCGCCGCGCGGGTGAAGGCGGTCGAGGTCGCGTCCGTGTTCGCCCGGGTGTCGCCCGCCCAGAAGGTCCGCATCGTCAAGGACCTGCACCGCGCCGGGCGGGTGGTCGCGATGACCGGCGACGGCGCGAACGACGCCGCCGCCATCCACCGCGCGGACGTCGGCATCGCCGTCGCTGGGCGCGGCTCCGGCGCCGCCCGCAGCGCGGCCGACCTGGTGCTCACCGCGCCCGACACCGCGCTGATCCTGGACGCCCTCCGCGAGGGACGCGCGCTGTGGCGCAGCGTCCGCGACGCCGCGGCGATCCTCGTCGGCGGCAACGCGGGCGAGGTGGCGTTCACCGTCCTCGGGACGGCCCTCGAGGGGAACGCCCCGCTGAGCCCCCGCCAGGTGCTCGTCGTCAACATGCTCACCGACATGCTCCCGTCGCTCGCCGTCGCGATCACCCCCGCCGGGCCGGGCGCCGACCCGGCCGCGCCGCTCGGCGCCCCGGTGCGCGGGTTCACCGGCCGGGACATGCGGCAGGTCCTCGCCGTGCGCGGCACCGCGACCGCCGCGGCGGCCCTGGTGTCCTGGCAGGCCGGACGGATCGCCGGGTTCCTGCCGGGCGGGGCGCGGCGCGCGTCCACGATGGGCCTCGCCGCGCTCGTCGGCGCCCAGCTCGGCCAGACGCTCATCGCGCGCTGGCACAGCCCGCTCGTCCTGGCGACCTGCGCGGCGTCGGCCGTCGCGCTGTTCGGCATCGTCGAGACGCCCGGGATCAGCCAGTTCTTCGGCTGCACCCCGCTCGGCGCCGGGGCGTGGACGGTGGTCCTGCTGGCCGCCGCGGGCGCGACGCTCGGTGCCGCGGTGGCGCCGAAGCTGCTGCCGTCCACCGCCGGCCCGGCGCCGGTCCCGGCGGCCTGAACCCGCCGCGCGCGGCCGGCGGCGCCCGGGGCGGCGGGTCCCGGAGCGGCGCGCCCTTGTAGTGAAGGGGGACGAGCGGGTATGAATGGGATGCAGCGAAGGGGAGTAGTCCTGTAACACCGCTGGTCGACACACTGGACGTCTTCGGGCGTCCCGGCCATCGGGCCCGCGGCGAACGCGGGCGGACGAGACCTTCGGCCAGGCATGATGCGGCCCGCACGACCGTGCGGGGCGTTCCGTCGTGCCGGGCCGAGCGGTCCTCCCCCGGGACGCGGAGCGCTCTGCCCGGCCCCAGCAGAAAGCGCCCGCGAATGCACCTCGACCCGCTGGCGGTCCTCACCGCCTTCGGTCTGATCTTCCTCGCCGAACTCCCCGACAAGACGATGTTCGCGTCGCTCGCCATGGGCACGCGCATGCGCCCCCTGTACGTCTGGTTCGGCACGTCCACCGCGTTCGTCGTGCACGTGGCCCTCGCCGTGGGCGCCGGAAGCCTGCTGAGCCTGCTGCCCGGGACGGCCGTGAAGCTGGTGTCGGCGGCGCTGTTCGCCTTCGGCGCCGTCATGCTGTGGCGCGGCGGCGGCGACGACGGCGAGCAGGACGCGGGCGGGAGGACCGTGACGTCCTTCTGGCCCGTCTACACCACCGCGTTCACGGCCGTGTTCGTCAGCGAGTGGGGCGACCTGACCCAGATCACCACCGCGAACCTGGCCGCGACGAACGGCTGGCTGCCGACGGCGATCGGCGCGGCCGCCGCGCTGATGTCGGTGTCGGCGCTGGCGCTGCTCGCGGGCCGGTTCATCGCGAAGCGGGTCCCGCTGCGGACCGTCCAGCGCGTCGGCGCCCTGTGCATGGCGGCCCTGGCCGCCTGGACGCTCGTCGAGGCGTTCACCGGCTGACGGGTCACCGGCTGACGGGTCACCGGCTGACGCCCGGGGCCGGATCCGGTCCCTGACACGGCCTTGACCGCGAGTGCGGCGCCCGGAGGATGGAGGCGACCGGGCAGGCCGCGAAAGGACCGACGATGGGCCAGGGACGACCGCGGGCCGAGATCGGGCTCGACGACATCGACTTCTCCGACCTCGACTTCTGGGCCCGTCCCCTGGACGAGCGGGAGGCGGCGTTCGCGCTGCTGCGGGCGCGGCCGGGCGCGCCGTTCTTCGCGGAGACCGAGGACTTCGGCGCGGGCGTCGGCCGCGGCTACCACGTGCTGACGCGGCACGCGGACGTCCTCGAGGCGAGCCGGCGCCCGGACGTGTTCAGCTCCGCGCCGGGCGTCCGGATCGGCGAGAAGCCCGCCGAGTTCTTCGAGATCTTCGACTCGATGATCGAGATGGACGATCCCAGGCACGCGCGGCTCCGCCGGATCGTGTCGCGGGCGTTCACCCCGCGGATGATCCGGCGGTTCGCCGACGACGTGGAGCGCATCGCCGCGGAGATCGTGGACGTGGTGGCCGGCCGGGGGTCGTGCGACTTCGTCGCCGACATCGCCGCGCCGCTGCCGCTGCGGATCATCTGCGACCTGATGGGCGTCGACGCGAAGGACCACGCGTTCGTCTTCGACCGGACGAACGTCGTCCTCGGCGCCGAGGACCCCGAGTACGCGGCCGGGTACGCCGACCCGGGCGCGGCCATGCTCACGGCCGCGAACGAGCTCGGCGCCCTCGTCGAGGACCTCGCCCGGGCCCGCGCCGAACGTCCCACGGACGACCTGACCAGCGCGCTCGTCCACGCGAACCCCGACGGGGAGCGGCTGACCCGGCAGGAGCTCGCGTCGTTCTTCGTGCTGCTCGTCCTCGCGGGCAACGAGACGACCCGCAACGCGATCTCGCACGGCCTCGTGCTGCTGACCGGCAATCCGGAGCAGCGGGACCGCTGGGCGTCGGACTTCGACGGGTACGCGCGGACGGCCGTGGAGGAGATCGTCCGCGTCGCGTCCCCGGTCGTCTACATGCGGCGGACGCTGACCCGCGACCACGAGACGGCGGGCGGCCTGCGGTTCGCGGAGGGCGACAAGGTCCTGCTGTGCTACTGGTCGGCGAACCGGGACGAATCGGTGTTCGACGCCCCGTACCGGTTCGACATCGCCCGCGACCCGAACCCGCACGTCGGGTTCGGCGCGGCCGGGCCGCACTTCTGCCTCGGCGCCCACCTGGCCCGCCGCGAGATCACCGTGATGTTCCGCGAGCTGTTCCGGCGCGTGCCCGACATCCGCGCGTCCGGCGAACCGGACCGGCTGCGCTCCGCCTTCATCAACGGGATCAAGCGGCTGCCGTGCGCGTTCACGCCCGTCCGCTGAGGCTTTGTGTCCACTTTGAACGACCTGCGGTGCTCTTGGTGCGGTTGGGGGGAGGTTACGGGCGGTCGTACTTGATCGCCTACTTCTTGAGGAGTCGTGCATGGCAGCCGATCGTTCGACGAACACCACCCGGTCCAGCCAGCCGTGGCTGCACGTGGACGGGACGGAGATCCAGGAATTCGGGACCATGCGGATGTTCCCGCTCGGCCTCTCCCGGGACGCGAGGGAGTACTCCTGCCAGCGGCTCAACCAGATCCTGGCGGACTCCCAGATCCTCTACAGCCACTACAAGAAGCACCACTGGCTGATGCGCGGGCCGACGTTCTACCAGCTTCACCTGCTGCTGGACAAGCACGCCGGCGAGCAGCTCGAACTCATCGACGCGATCGCGGAACGCGTCCAGACGCTCGGCGGCGTCGCGGTCGGCGACCCGCGGCACGTCGCGGAGATCACCGTGATCCCGCGGCCGCCGAACGGCGTCGAGGAGGTCCCGGCGATGCTGTCCCGCCTGGTCGAGTCGCACGAGACCATCCTCGTGGCCTGCCACGACGCGGCCGCCCGCACGCAGGAGATGGGCGACGACGGGACGAACGACCTGCTCGTCTCCGAGGTCATCCGCACGAACGAACTCCAGGCGTGGTTCCTGATCGAGCACCTCGTCGACACCCCGCTCGTCGAACGCCCGCAGCGCGTGCCGCACACGCACAACTGACCGTCCGCGGGCGCGGTAGCGTGGCGCCGTCCGGACGTCGTACGGGGAGCGCGGGCGGTTGCACATCGAGCTGGTGACGATCGTCGTCGACGACTACGACCGGGCGATCGGGTTCTTCACGGACGTCCTCGGCTTCGACCTCGTCGAGGACTCGCCGGCGCGGACGGACGACGGCCGCCCGAAGCGGTGGGTCGTCGTCCGTCCGCCCGGCGGCGGGACCGGGATCCTGCTGGCGCGCGCGGACGGCCCGCGCCAGGCGGCCGCCGTCGGGGGCCAGGTCGCCGGACGCGTCGGGTTCTTCCTCCGCGTCGCCGACTTCGACGCCGAGCACGCGCGCCTGACCGCCGCGGGCGTCGAGTTCGTCGCGGCGCCGCGCACCGAGCCGTACGGGCGCGTGGCGGTCTTCCTCGACGTCGCGGGCAACCGCTGGGACCTCCTCGGCCCCGCGTGACCCCGGTACGCCCGGCGGCGACGCCGCCCCGCACGCCGCCCCGCACGCCGCCCCGCACGCCGCCCCGCACGCCGCCCCGCACGCCGCCGGCCCGCATGTCGTGGCCGTGCACGCCGCCGACCTCGGTGGACCATGTTCGCCGCGCGGAGGGCTTCGCCGCACGGGTCCCATCGTGCCCGCGCGGGCGGAGGGGCGGCCGGATGCGGACGATCGGCGGGTGAATGCGCGGAGCCGCGCCCGAAGCGTCCGCCGATGGTGGTAGTCAGATGTCGATGCGGGCGGCGCGAGGGGGTTCGGGTGAGGATTCGGACGGGCGTGCACGGGTCGGCGCGGGACGCCGGGTGAGGTTCGGGAGCGTCCCGATGGGCGCCGACAGGTCCCGCCGGGCGGCGATCGAGGAACTCGCGGGACGGCTGGCCGACGCGGCGCGGGCGGCGTTCACGCAGGCGCGGGAGGCGCATCCCGGCGAGACGTTCTACTGCTACGGGCTCTACACCGGCCCTCTCTACGAGTACATCCTGCCGACCTGCAGTTCGGAGGAGGGGCTGCGGGCGGTGGCGCGCGTGTACGCGGGCGAGTTCGGGCGCATGGCGGGGGAGTACGCGGACGAGCTGCGGTGGAGCGCAGCCGACTCGCCGCACCACCTGCTCGGCGAGCACCATTTCGCCCGGGTCGAGGAGCTGCTGGAGAGCCGGGGCGGCTCCGGGGCGATGGACGGCGCCGAGGTGGAGGCCGAGGTGGAGGTGCGGCGGGAGGCGTGCTTCCGGGCGCTGGCCCGGCTGGACGACGAGGGGTTCTTCGGGCGCGGGGACGAGCGCGACCGGGTGGTCGTGACGGTGCTCCAGGGCGACCAGAGCGATGAGAGCCGGCTGGAGAACGCGCGGCGGCTCAACCCGGCGGCCGCCGTGGCCCGGCTTCGCGACGGGAACCGGAGAGCCCGCTGACCTGGACTTTCGTCGTTTGGAACGGTCCCGGCGGTGGGGTCGGGGCGACGGCGGGCGTCCACCCGTGCGGGCCGGTATGCGGAGCCGCCGGGCGCGGCGCCGTCGCGGACCGGTTCAGCCGTTCAGCCAGGGGCCCGGGTGGTCGTCGCGGAAGCGGTCGAGGGTCTCCTGGTCGCGGGCGCGGACGGAGAGCATGGCGCCGTCGTCGCACAGCAGCACGCCGAGGGCGGTGTAGAACGCCACCTCGTCGCCGGGGAAGGGCAGCGGCACGCGGGTGAAGCGCCGCGCGAGGTCGTCGTCGCCGTCGTCGAGGTCGCGGTGGTCGCACAGCTCCCCGGCCTGCGTGGCCTCGGACAGGACGATCTCCAGGCACGCGACGGAGAAGGAGTCGTACCACGGTTCCCACGGGCCGTCGTCGATGCTCATCCGGACGGGCGGGTCGGCGGCCGCCGTTCCGCCCCCGGCCAGGTCGGCGACGAGGACGCCCCAGGTCGCGACGCCCTGGTTCTCCTCGCGGAACACGACCCCGCCCGCGTGCAGGTAGAAGTCCTCGGGCGCCAGCAGGCCGTGCAGGTTGGCGTGCAGGTCGGGGCGGCGGCCGAAGAGCGCGTACGCCTCGCGCAGCGCGGCGGGCAGCCGGACGCCGAGCGCGTCCTCGGCGGCGTCCAGGTCGGGGCCGGGGGTGCCGTCGCCGGGGCCGAGCGGGACGCCCCAGTGGGCGGCGAAGCCCCGGACGTACGTCCAGGCGGCCTCCCGGTCGTGGAGGGCGGCGGGAAGGTCGCGGACGATGTCGAAACCGGTCACGGGCGCGAACCTACCGGTACCCGGACGTTCCTGACCGTTCGTCCGCCGACGACGATCAGGCCTTATGTACAGGGCGTACAGAGCGTACAGTTTGCTCATGCGATTGCTGATGCTCGGAGGGACCGAGTTCGTGGGCCGGGCCGTCGTCGAGGACGCCCTCGCGCGCGGCTGGGACGTGACCGTCTTCAACCGGGGCCGGAACGAGCCGCCGCCGGGCGCGGCGGTCCTGCGGGGGGACCGGACGGCGCCGGACGGCCTCCGGGCGCTCGCCGACGCCGGCGGCGAATGGGACGCGGTCGTCGACGCGTGGTCGTGGGCGCCGTCCGCCGTGCGCGACGCCGCCCGCCTCCTCGCCGGACGCGCCGGGCGGTACGTGTACGTGTCCAGCCGTTCCGTCTACCCGCTCCCGTCCCCGCCCGGAGCCGACGAGGACGCGCCCGTCGTGGAGGGCTCCCCGGACGACGAGGGGTTCGACGACTACGCGCGGGCGAAGCGCGGCGGGGAGCTCGCCGCCGTCGGCGCCTTCGGCGCGGACCGGACCCTGCTGGTGCGCGCGGGCCTGATCCTCGGCCCGTACGAGAACATCGGGCGGCTGCCGTGGTGGCTCGCGCGGATCGCCGAGGGCGGCCGCGTCCTGGCGCCCGGGCCCCGCGACCTCGGCCTCCAGTACATCGACGTCCGCGACCTCGCCGCCTGGACGCTCGACGCGATCGGGAAACGGCTGGCCGGCCCCTACAACGCGGTGAGCGCCCCCGGACACGCGACGATGGGGGAACTGCTCGACGCCTGCATCCGGACGACGGGTTCCGACGCGCGGCTCGTCTGGACCGACCCGGAACGCGTCCTCGGCGCGGGCATCGAGCCGTGGACCGAACTCCCCGTCTGGCTTCCGCCCGGCGAGCTGTACGACAGCCTGCACCTCTCGAACGCGGACCGGGCCCTGTCCGCCGGGCTGCACTGCCGTCCCGTGGACGACACCGTCGCCGCCACCTGGGCGTGGCTGCGGACGATCGGGGGACGCGCCCCGCAGCGCGCCGACCGTCCGTCCCCGGGACTGCCGAGGGAGAAGGAGGCGCAGGTCCTGGACGGCTGAGGCCGCGAGCGAGGCCGCGCCCGGCACGCGCCCGGCCCGCGCCCGGTCGGCGCCCCGCCCCGCACCGGGGCCGCGCGGGGCGGCGTGATCTTGCACTTGGGGTCGTCGTTCCGGTGGACGCGGCGGCCCCCGGGCCGGTAGAGAGCACATATGACCGCTTTGGTACTCGGGCCCCACCTCCGGCACGTGAGCTCCCGCACGGCCACGATCTTCGTGGAGGTCGACCGTCCCTGCGAGGTGCGGGTCGTGGGCGAGGGCGTGGACGCGGCGGCGCGCACGTTCACCGTGCACGGCCACCACTACGCCGTCGTGGACGTCGACGGACTCCCGGCGGGCGCCCGGGTCCCGTACGAGGTCATCGCCGGCGGCGAGACCGTCTGGCCGCTCAACGCCGAGTTCCCCCCGAGCCTCCTCCGGACCCTCCCGGACGGCGGGGACCCGCTGCGCATCGCGTTCGGCTCGTGCCGCCGCTCGCCCGGCACCGTCGAGATGTTCGGGCACGACGCCCTCACCGCGCTGGCCCGCCGCCTGCGCGCGTTCGGCGACGGCGTCGACTGGCCGGACGTCCTGCTCATGGTCGGCGACCAGGTGTACGCGGACGAACTGGGCGACGAGATGCTCGAGTACATCCGCGAGCGGCGCGGCGACGAGCCGCCCGTCGGCGAGGTCGCCGACTATGAGGAGTACGTCCGGCTGTACGAGCTGGCGTGGCGCGAGGACGCGGAGGTGCGGTGGCTGCTGTCCACCGTGCCGACCTTCACGGTCTTCGACGACCACGACATCCGCGACGACTGGAACACCTCCTACGCGTGGCGCGAGGAGATGTGGGCGCAGCCGTGGTGGCGGGCGCGCATCACCGGCGGCATCGGGTCGTACTGGGTGTACCAGCACCTCGGGAACCTGTCGCCGCGGGAACGCGCCGACGACCCGATCTTCGCGCAGGTGCGGGCCGCGTCCGACGCGACCGGCGACGCCGGGGACGTCCTGGACGCCTTCAGCGAGCGCGCCGACCGCGAGCCCGAGAGCATGCGGTGGAGCTACGCGCACGACTTCGGCGGCGTCCGCTTCATCGTCGTCGACAGCCGCTGCTCCCGCCTGCTCACCCCCGACCGGCGCGGCATGCTGGACGACCGCGAGTTCGCGTGGCTGGGCGAGCTGTGCCAGGGCGACGTGGAGCACCTCGTCATCGCCAGTTCCCTGCCGTTCCTGCTGCCGCGCGCCATCCACGACGCCGAGAACTGGAACGAGGCGATCTCGGAGGGCGCGTGGGGGCGGCCCGGCGCGGCGCTCGGCGAGAGGATGCGGCAGGCCGTCGACCTGGAGCACTGGGCCGCGTTCGACCGCTCGTTCCGGGAGGTCGCCTCGCACGTCCTCGCGGTCGGGCGGGGCGAGCGCGGGGCCGTCCCGGCGAGCATCACGTTCCTGTCCGGCGACGTGCACTTCTCCTACCTGGCGCGGGTCGACGCGCCGGGACTCGAGACGGAGATCGCGCAGATCGTCTGCTCGCCGTTCCGCAACCCGCTGGACGGCAAGATCCGCATCGCCCAGCGGATCGCCTGCATGTGGGAGACCGCGACGCCGTTCCGGTGGCTCGGCAAGCTCGCCAAGGTGCCCCCGCCGCCGCTGAAGTGGCGCGTCACCCACGGGCCCTGGTTCGACAACGCGATCGCCACGGTGACGCTGGCGGGCCGCGACTGCGACGTCGCGTGGGAGTCGCCCCGCAACGCGGGCACGCTCGTCGAGCTGGGCCGCGCCGACATCACCGGCTGACCCGGCGCCGGACCCTCCACCGGAGGGGTGTGGTGTGCTCGCTCCGCCCCCTCGCCGGAGCGAGCACACCCCCCGGTAGCGGACGAAGCCCCCTCCGGCGACGTCCGCGCATCATCCAACGGCATCGCGAGGTGTCCATGACGCGACTCCCGCGAAAAAATCCGGTCTCCCCGAATTGAACGACAAACCGTCGTCAAGGCGTCACAATGAGCGAGCAAGGTCGACGCGGCGCGTGGGGGCGCGGCCGCGGAACGGCGGCAGGCGTGCGGCGCGAGGGGGGCGGTGTGCACCAGGAGGAGCCGGAGACCGGCGACGCGGCGCTCATCTCCCGTGTCCGCGCCGGCGACACCGACGCCTACGGGACGCTCTGCGAACGGCACGTCCCGGCCGCGCGCGGCCTCGCCCGGCACCTCGCCGACGGCGACGCCGCCGAGGACGCCGTCCAGGAGGCGCTCGCGCGGATCCTCGACCTGCTGCGGCGCGGCGGCGGCCCCGACTCCGGGTTCCGGCCCTACCTGCTGACGGCCGTGCGGCGCGCCGTGTACGACCGGTACCGCGCCGAGCGCCGCGTCCGCCCGACCGACCGGATCGACGACCTCGACCGCGGCACCCCATTCGAGGACCCGGCGCTGCGCGATCTGGAGCGGTCGATGGTCCTCGGCGCGTTCCACTCGCTGCCCGAACGCTGGCAGACGGTCCTGTGGCACACCGAGGTCGAGGGCGCCCGGCCCGCCGAGGTGGCCCCGCTGCTCGGCCTCACCCCCAACGGCGCCGCCGCGCTCGCCTACCGGGCCCGCGAGGGGCTGCGGCAGGCGTACCTGCAGATGCACCTGGCGGCGCTGCCCGTCGAGCGGGAAGCGTGCCGGGAGACGATCGGCAAGCTCGGCGCCTACGTGCGGGACGGCCTCGCCCGCCGCGACACCCGGCGCGTCCGCGGCCACCTCGACGGCTGCGCCGGCTGCAAGGCGGTCCACGCCGAACTCGCCGAGCTGAACGGCGCGCTCCGCGAGGCCCTCGGCCCGCTCGTGCTGGGCGCGGCGGCGACCGCGTACCTGGCGGTCGGCGGCGGCCTGTTCGGCTGGCTGGGGAACCTGCCCAAGCAGTGGCGGCAGGCGCTCGGCGCCGCCACCGTCGCGTGCGCCGTCGCGCTCGCGCTGGTCCTGGTGTCGAACGACGAGCCCACGCGGGAGCCGGAGCCCGTGCCGCCGGTCGTCGCGCAGCCGGTCGCCCCGGCGGGCCCGCCCGCCCCGGCGCCCGCCGATCCGCCGGCCCCGCCCGCGGCGGCCCC
>NZ_JBHTJA010000056.1:0-44103 GCF_042675525.1 Actinomadura sediminis | reverse complement strand
GCCCGCGCCCGCCAGCAGCGCGGCGGCCGCGTGTGCGATGCCCGCCGCGCGGCCGGGGTCGGTGCGGCGGACGGCATGGGCGCGGGCGAGCCGGCCCAGGCCGACATCGCCCTCCAGTGCCGGGTTGGCCAGTTCCTCCGCGATGTTCGCCCAGGTGGCCGCGTCGTCGAAGTCGTCCTGGCCGGCGCGGACCCGCGCCAGCGACTCGGCGCACGCCGTCAGCGTGCCGAAGTCGAGCCCGCCCGTGCCGGCCGAGCACGCGGCGATCAGCGCCGCGGCGCCCTCCGCGGGACTCCCCGCGTTGATCAACGCGAACGCGCGGGACACCGGCGCCATGTGCGTCCACCACTCGCCCGACCCGGTGTCGCAGCCGACGGCCTCGTCCCCGGCGGCCAGCGCCCGCTCGTGGTCGCCGGTCCAGCTCGCGATCAGGCACTGCTGCGTCGCCCCGTAGGCGATCACCTCGGGGGACCGCAGGTCGCGGCCCACGGCGGCGGCCTCGTCGGCGGCGGCCGCGGCCTCCTCGAACCGCCCGAGCAGGCTCAGCCCGCGCGCCCGTCCCGCCAGCATGTAACCGAGGATGTAGAGCTGCCCGCTGCGCCGCGCGATCGCGACGAGCCGGTCGACGTGCCGCAGCGCGCTGTCGTACATGCCGAGGAACAGCTCGGCCCACACCAGCCAGGTGATGCAGTCGAGGCAGTCGGCGAAGTCGGTGTCGGCGGCCGCGGAGAACCGCTCGTCGGCCGCGCGCGCGTACGCGATCGCCTCGGCGATCTCGCCGCGCACGTACGACACCATCGGCCGCATCGACGCGACCGCCGCCGTCAGGCCCGCGCCCCACTCCGGCGCGCTCTCGGGAATGGTGTCCAGGACGGCCTGGGAGCCGCGGTCGTCGGCCCTCTGGATGCGGTCGGCGACCAGCCGGATCCGCAGCAGCACCGCCTCGGGCGTCTGCCGGTCCGGGAGGCGGCGCAGCTCGTCCAGCACCAGCGCGCGGGCCTCGTGGATGCGGCCGATCTGCCGGTCCATCACCGCGCACAGGTGCACGGTCCGCGCCCGGCGGACGGTGTCGTCGGCCGGCAGCAGCGCCAGCAGCGTCCGCGCGGTCTCCCGGCCCTCCTCCGCGTGGCCGCTGACGGCCTGCACGTGCGCGAGCTCCAGCAGCAGCTCCGTCCGGTCGGGCCCGTCGTCCGCGCCGCCGGGCGGCGGCTCGTCCGGCAGGAGTCCCAGCGCGGCCTGCAGCCAGTACGCGGCGGTGCCGGGGGCCTGCCGCCCGACCGAGCGCGCCGCCTCCACCAGGGTCGCGGCCGCGCGCCGGTCCCCGAACCGGGCCGATCGCACCACGTGGTGCGCCCGCACCGTCGCGGGCGCGCCCAGCTCCGCCAGCCGCACCGCGACCCGCTCGTGGGCCGCGAGCCGCCACCCCGCCGCCGTCGACGCGTACGCGACGTGCCGCACCAGCGGATGCCGGAACTTGAACCGCCCGCCCGACCCGGCGCGCACCACGTCGTGCCCGGTCAGCACGTCCAGTGCGGCGAGCGCGTCGGCCTCGTCCAGCTCGGCGGCCACCGCCGCGAGCGCGGGCTCGAAGAAGTCGGCGGCGACGGCCGCGCCCCGCGCCAGCAGCAGCGCCTCCGGCGGCAGCGCCGACAGCTCCACCTGCAGCGCGGTCCGGACGGCCGCCGGCACCTCTGTCAGGTCCGCGACGCCCTGGCTCCAGTCGGTCCCGTCGACCGCGGTGCCGTCGTCCCGGCCCATCCTGGCCAGCGCCTCGAGGTAGAACGGGTTGCCGCCGCTGGCCTTGTACAGCGACTCGCACCGCGCCGCGCTCACCCGCGGGCCGAGGAACTCCTCGACCTCGCCCCGGGAGAGCGGGTCGACCGGCATGCGGGTGCCGTGCGGCCCGGCCGCGTCGACCAGCGCCGCCAGCCGCGGCGACGCCTGCGCGGGCCGGTACGCCGCCGCGACCAGCACCCGGGCGCGCGGCGGGTGCCGGACCAGATGGTCGAGCAGCTCGATCGTCGCGTCGTCGGCCCAGTGCAGGTCGTCCAGGATCAGCACCAGCCCGGACGGCGCGGCGAGCTGCTCCAGCAGGTGCCGCACCGTCCGGTGGAGCTGGTAGCGGGCCACCCGCGACTCCGGATCGCCCCCGGCGGGCGCCGGTTCGGCCGCCGGGTCCGACAGGGCCGGGAAGACGGTGCCGAGCAGCCGCAGCTGCGCGTCCGGCAACTCGGGGACCGACTCCTCCAGCAGGTCGTCGAGGGCGTCCACGACCGCGCCGAACGGCATCTCCTGCTCGAACTCGGCGGCGCGTCCCGCCAGGCAGGGGAGCTTGCGGGCGCCGGCGCCGTCCGCCAGCTCGCCCAGCAGCCGCGTCTTGCCGACGCCCGGCTCGCCGATCAGCGCCAGGAACCCGAACCCGTGCTCGACGCCGTCCAGGGCGCGGCCGATCCCGTCCAGCGCGTCCCGCCGCCCTACCAGCGGAGCGTTGCCGGCCGGCTGAGCCCCGGCGCCGCGGTCGGCACGACCCTCCATCACCACACCCCAACAGCGACAGGCGGTCGATACGCCGTGATCATGCTTGTCGTCGCGGTTCCCGAGAATTGCAACGATCACCTTATCGGGTGATCAGTCAATAAGGCGGGGCAACACGCCCCCGGACCGCGCGGGTCCGCGCGGATCTGCCTCCTCCGTGGCCATCGTGTCCAATAGCTATCAAGCGTCGCAAGGGGGCCCGTGTCAACCGGTGGCGGCCAAACCGTGCCCCGGCCGTCACATTCCGCGCACCCTCGCCAGCGCCCGGCGGGGCGAGTCGGCGATCCGGCTGAACACCACGAGGGCCCGCGGCGGCCGCCGCGCCGCGGGGCCGTCCAGGCCCCGCATGAACGCGAGCTGCTCGAGCGTCGGCGGCCCGAACGCCAGGCTCCGCCGGGCGGCGGCCGCGGCGTAGGCCCGTCCCGTCCCGACGAGGTACGCCGCGACCATGGACCCCGTCCGCCCCACCCCGGCGCCGCAGTGCACGAACACCGGGCCCCGCGCGTCCGCGACCACGTCCAGGAACCGCCGCACCTGCCCGGGGGCCGGCGCCCGCCCGTCCCGGACGGGAATCCGCACGACCGGCATCCCGAACACGCGCGCCGACGCGCCGCCCTGCGCGTCCGCCGGTTCCGGCGTTTCGGCGCGGAGGTCGACGATCGTGCGGACGCCCTGCGCGCGCAGCCAGCGGTATCCCTCGGCGGTGGGGGCCGCGCCGCGCCACACGCGGGCGTCGGCGCGGGCGAACTTCGCGATGCCCGGCGCGGGGACGCGGTGGACGCCCGCGCGGGCGCGCTCGCTCAGCAGCAGCATCGCCGCGCTCGTGGCGAGCCAGGACGCCGCGCAGCCTGCGGCGCCGCCGACCAGGGTCCAGCCGAGGATTCGCCGCGCGCGCACACGGCGAGGCTATACGTCAGCGCAGGCGTTCGGCCGCCTCGTCCCAGCGGCCGGTATCGGCCGACGGCTCGTAGCGGCGCAGCGGCTGGGTCGCGGCGACGAGGCCGCGCATCTCGGCGAGACTCCCCACGATGCCGTGCGCGCGCGCCTGCACCAGGACGTTGCCCAGTGCGGTCGCCTCGACCGGGCCGGCGACGAGCGGCAGCCCGCACGCGTCGGCCGTCAGTCGGCAGAGCAGCTCGTTGCGGCTCCCGCCGCCGACGAGGTGGACGACCTCGACCTCGGTGCCCGACAGCCGCGCGGCCTCGCGCAGCGTCTCCCGGTGCGCCAGCGCGAGGCTGTCCATGATGCAGCGGACCGTCTCCGCGCGCGTGGCCGGCTCGGGGAACCCGCGGCGGCGGCAGTGCGCGGCGATGCGGGACGGCATGTCGCCGGGCGGCAGGAACTCCGGGTCGTCGGGGTCGACGAGGGAGCGCAGCCCCGGCGCCCGCGCGGCCTCGGCGAGCAGGGCGGGCAGATCGGGGTTCCCCCACGCCCGCATCGACTCCTGCAGGAGCCACAGCCCCATCACGTTGCGCAGGTACCGGACGGTGCCGTCGATCCCGCCCTCGTTGGTGAAGTTCGCCTTGCGGCTCTCCTCCCCGAGGACGGGCTCGTCCAGTTCGACGCCGACCAGCGACCACGTCCCGCAGGAGATGTAGCCGAACCGGCCGGACGCCGGGACGGCGGCGACCGCGGAGGCGGTGTCGTGCGACGCCACGGCGGTGACGGGGGTGCCGCGGTGCCCGCACTCGTTGCCCGCCTCCGGCCCCATCCGGCCGATGACCTCGCCCGGGTCGACCAGCGGCGCCAGCAGGCCGGGCGGGACGCCGACGAGGTCGAGCAGCGTGCCCGACCAGAGCCCGGTGCGGGCGTCCAGCAGGCCCGTCGTGGACGCGTTCGTCCGCTCGGCGACGGTCTCCCCGGTCATCCAGTGGGCGAGCAGGTCGGGGATCAGCAGCAGCGAGTGCGCGCGGGACAGGTCGTCGGCGGCGAGCTGGTAGATCGTGTTGAACGGGAGGAACTGCAGGCCCGACTCCCGGTAGAGCAGGTCGTCGCCGGCCTCGGCGCGGAGCCGCTCCATGACCCCGGCGGTGCGGCCGTCCCGGTAGTGGACGGGGTTGCCGAGCAGCCGCCCGTTCTCGTCGAGCAGCCCGTAGTCGACGGCCCACGAGTCGATGCCGATGGACGCCAGCTCGCCCGGGTGGGCGCGCAGGCCGTCGAGGACGTTGCCGTAGAGCCCGAGGACGTCCCAGTGCAGGGTGCCGTTCACCCGCACGGGCCGGTTCGCGAACCGGCGCGCCTCCCGCAGGTCCAGGACGTCCGGCCCGACCCGCGCGGTCATCACCCGGCCGCTGGACGCGCCGAGGTCGACGGCCGCGAACACCTTCTCGCTCATTCGGCGATCACCACTTCCAACGTTCGGGGGCCGTGCACGCCCTCCACGCGCGACAGCTCGATGTCGCTGGTCGCCGACGGGCCGGAGACCAGCGTCAGGGGACGGGACGGGTCGAGCCGCTCCAGCGCCTCGGGGACGTCGGGGGCGACCTGCCCGGCGCGCACGACGATCAGGTGGTAGTCGGGGACGAGCGACAGCGCGCGCGGTCCCTGCCCGGCGCCGTGGTCGAGGACGATCGTGCCGGTCTCGGCGATCGCGGCGGCGCAGGCGGTGACGGCGCCCGCGAGCCGGTCGAGGCCGGCGACGGCCGGGTCGCGCACCAGCTCCGACGTCACGCCGGCGAGCCACGCCTCCGGCAGGCCGGACGGCACGCCGTGCGTGCCGGGCCGGGCGGCCAGCCGTTCGGCGACGACCCGGGGCAGGTCGGCTTCGGTCGTGCGCAGCACGGTGGCCCGGTAGTGGGCGACGCGTTCGGCGAACAGGTCGAGGACGCCGTCCGCGTGATGCCGCCGCACGTAGTCCCGGTCGATCCGCGCGTAGTCGGCGGCGACCTCCGAAGCAGGACGGACCGGGACGATCCCGTCGATCCGTCGCAGAATCTCGTCACGCGCGCTCACCGGTCGTCCTCCTCGTGGCCGCCGTCGGTCCGGGCCCACCAGGCGCGGAACGACTCCTTCGGCGGGGCGGGCGCGTCGCGGGTCTCCGTCCAGGCGCCGAGCGGCCCGGGGAGCCGCCGGATCCGGCCGCGGGGCGCGACGATCCGGCGGGACGCGGACGCGGCGCGCTGCGCGAGCGCCAGCCGTGCGGGCGAGCGCAGCGCCCACCCGGCGGCGGTCATCGCGGCGCGCTCCATCGGATGCCGCGGGCCGTCCTCGACGGCGCGGGCGCGCAGATGGACGAGCACCTCGGGGATGTCGATCGCCACCGGGCACGCCTCGAAGCACGCGCCGCACAGCGACGACGCGTAGGGGAGGGAGGCGTCGACGTCGGAGCCGACGCCGCGGATCTGCGGCGACAGGATCGCGCCGATCGGCCCCGGGTACGGGGACCCGTACGCGTGCCCGCCGGCCCGCTCGTAGACGGGGCAGACGTTCAGGCACGCCGAGCAGCGGATGCAGCGCAGCGCCTGCCGCCCGACCTCGTCGGCGAGCGTCTCGGTGCGGCCGTTGTCGAGCAGCACGAGGTGGAAGTCGCGGGGCCCGTCGCCCGGGTGCACGCCCGTCCAGGTGGAGGTGTAGGGGTTCATCCGCTCGGCCGTGGACGAGCGGGGGAGGAGCTGCAGGAACACCTCCAGGTCCCGCATCGACGGGACGATCTTCTCCACGCCCATCACCGAGATGAGCGTCTCGGGGAGGGTGAGGCACATCCGGCCGTTGCCCTCGGACTCGAGGACGACGAGGGTGCCGGTGTCGGCGACGGCGAAGTTGACGCCCGACACCGCGACCTTCGCCGACAGGAACTTCGCGCGCAGGTGCCTGCGGGCGGCCTCGGCGAGGTCGGCGGGGGAGTCCGACAGGTCCGCGGGCGCGTCCGGCATCTCCTTCCGGAAGATGTCGCGGATGTCGGACCTGTTGCGGTGGATGGCGGGGACGAGGATGTGCGACGGGCGGTCGTGGCCGAGCTGGACGATCAGTTCGGCGAGGTCGGTCTCGTAGGCGGTGACGCCCTCCTCGGCGAGGGCCTCGTTCAGGCCGATCTCCTGGGTCGCCATCGACTTGACCTTGACGACCTCGGTCTCGCCGGTCGCCTTCACCAGGCCGGCGACGATCCGGTTGGCCTCGGCGGCGTCCCGGGCCCAGTGGACCGTTCCGCCCGCCTCGGTCACCTTCTCCTCGAGCAGCCGCAGGTAGTGGCCGAGGTTCGCCAGGACGTGGTCCTTGATCTGCTTCCCCGACTCCCGCAGCGCGTCCCAGTCGTCCAGCTCGGCGACGGCGGCGGCGCGCCGCTCCCGGATCGTGCCGGTGGCGTGCGCGAGGTTGCCGCGCAGCCGCGGGTCGGCGACGGCGCGGCGGGCGGCGTCCGGGAAGGACGGCATGCCGAGGTAGGTCGGCATCGCGTGCTGGCTCATGCGGGGTCTTCCTCCGTGGACGCGAGGATCTCGGCCAGATGGACGGTCCGGACGCCCGCGCGGGTGCGGGTGAGCGCGCCGCCGATGTGCATCAGGCAGGAGTTGTCGGCGGCGCACAGCGTCTCGGCGCCCGTCCCTCGGACGGCCGTCACCTTGTCCGCGCACATCGCGGCCGACACCTCGGAGTTCTTCAGCGCGAACGTGCCGCCGAAGCCGCAGCACTGCGTCGCGTCCGGCAGGTCGACCAGGTCGATGCCGCGGACCTCGCGCAGCAGTCTCAGCGGGCGGTCGCCGACGTGCAGCATCCGCAGCGAGTGGCAGGTCGGGTGGTAGGTGACGCGGTGCGGGTAGTACGCGCCGACGTCGGTGACGCCGAGGACGTCGACGAGGAACTCGGTCAGCTCGTGCACGCGGGACGCCAGGCCGGCGGTGCGGGGCGCGAGGCGGGGATGCCAGTCGCGGATCATCGCCGCGCACGACGCCGACGGCGTGACCACCGCGTCGTACGCGTCGAAGGTCTCGGAGAATCCCTTCACCAGGTGCTTCGCCTGCGTCCGGTAGCCGGTGTTGAGGTGCATCTGCCCGCAGCACGTCTGCCCGGGCGGGAACTCGACGTCGTGGCCGAGCCGCCGCAGCAGCCGCACCATCGCCTTCCCGGTCTCCGGGTACATCGTGTCGTTGACGCACGTCAGGAACAGCGCGACCTTCATCCCCGATCCCCTTTCGGGCCCCCGGCCGGCCGGCTCGACTCGCGGACCACCAGTTCCGGCTGGAACATCACCTGCTGGTGCGCGTGCCCGGCGCCCTCGTCGTCGCACTCCTCGAGCAGCAGCTCGGTCGCGATGCGGCCGAGCTGGTAGGTGGGCTGCCGCACGGAGCTCAGCGGGACGGCGGCGGCCGCGGAGAACTCGATGTCGTCGTACCCCATGATCGCGACGTCGGTCGGGACCTTCACCCCCGCGTTCAGCAGCTCCCGCTGAACGCCGAGGGCGATCAGGTCGTTGGCGCAGAAGATCGCGTCGGGCAGCGGGCGGTCGTCGGCGAGCAGCCGCAGCGCGGCCTCCTGCCCGGACCGGGCGTTCATCGCCGGGACGGTCACCTCGCGCATCGCCTCCCGGCCCAGCCCGGCGGCCTTGAGCGCGCGCAGCGCCCCCTTGCGGCGGTCGGCGCACTGCCGCAGGACGGACGGGCCCGCGACGTACGCGAGCGTGCGGGCCCCGTCGTCCAGCAGCCGCCCGGCGGCCAGCTCGCCGCCCGCGACGTCGTCGACGGCGACGGAGCACTGGTTGGCGCGCGGCGTCGGATGGTCCAGCAGGACGACCGGGACGCCGCGGTCGCGGAGCACGTCGGCGTTCGCGCCGTCGTCGCCGACCGGGGTGAGCAGCACGCCGCGCACCCGCTGCTCGGCGAGCACCCGCAGGTTGCGCTGCTCGCGTTCGTCCGACTCGGCCGACGACGCGAGGATCACCGCGTAGCCGCGCTCGCTGGCGACGTCCTCGACGCCGCGGGCGAGGTCGGTGAAGAACGGGTTGGCGAGGTCGAGCACCATCAGCCCGATCGTGCTGCTGTGCCCGGCGCGCAGCGTGGACGCCGAGCCGTTGCGGACGAACCCGAGCTCGACGATCGCCCGCTCGACGCGGGCGCGGGTGGCCTCGGCGACCCGCTCGGGACGGTTGAGCACGTTCGACACGGTGCCGGGGGAGACGCCGGCGCGCGCGGCGACCTGCTTGATGCCCACGGTGGGGCGCCCCCGTGCGGAGCGGCCGCCGCCGGGCCGCCCGGTGCCTTCAGTGGTCACGCTTCGCCCCCGTCGGAGATCCGGTTGTGGTGTCGGACACTGTGGGACATCGATTAAAACGTGTCAACCCCGAGATGAACAGATCGGCCGCCCTCGCGGCGGCGTCCGGACCCGGCCGCGAGGGATCTTCAGAATCTCGGCGTCCCCTGCCATATCGGGGTTTCCGCGACGTTGCGCCGGGTTTTCGCCGATGTTCCCTCTTGACGGGTGCGTCAGGTCACATCTACCGTCCTCCGCAACATCCTGTTAAAACGTTTTTCACCGTCCCGTTTCGGACGTCCCCCGCGAGGAGGGTCGCCATGAGTGCACCCGGCCGGTCGGCACCGCCGACATTGGCCCTGGTCAACGTGAGCAAGTCGTTCGGCGCCGTCCGCGCCCTGCAGGGCGTCACCCTGGAGCTCCACGCGGGCGAGGTGCACGCGCTCGCGGGGGAGAACGGCGCAGGCAAGTCCACGGTCGTAAAAACGTTCGCAGGCGTACACCGGCCGGACGCGGGCGAGGTGCGGGTCGACGGGGAGCCGGTGAGCTTCGGCGGCCCCGCCGACGCGCAGGCCGCCGGCGTCGCCGTCATCTACCAGGAGCCGACGATGTTCCCCGACCTGTCGGTCGCGGAGAACATCTTCATGGGCCGCCAGCCGCGCTCCGCCGGCGGCCGCATCGACCGCAGGGCGATGCACGCCGAGACGGCGAGGCTGTTCGAGCGGCTCGGCGTCGCGCTCGATCCGCAGCAGCCCGCGCGCGGCCTGTCGATCGCCGACCAGCAGGTCGTCGAGATCGCCAAGGCCATCTCCCGGGACGCCCGCGTGCTGATCATGGACGAGCCGACGGCCGCGCTGACCGGGCAGGAGGTCGCCCGCCTGTTCACCGTCACCCGGACGCTGCAGGAGCAGGGCTGCGCGATCCTGTTCATCTCGCACCGGCTGGAGGAGATCTTCGAGATCTGCCAGCGGGTCACCACGCTGCGGGACGGCGGCTACATCGGCACCGAGCCGCTCGACGGCCTCACGCCCGACGACCTCGTCCGCCGCATGGTCGGCCGTGACCTCGACGCGCTCTACCCCAAGCAGGACGTGGCGCCCGGCGAGGTCGCGCTCAAGGTGAGCCGGCTGACCCGCGAGGGCACCTTCACCGACGTCTCGTTCGAGGTGCGGCGCGGCGAGATCGTCGCGCTGGCCGGGCTGGTCGGCGCGGGCCGCTCCGAGGTCGCCCGCGCGATCTTCGGGGTGGACCGCTGGGACGCCGGGTCCGTGGAGGTCGCCGGGAAGGCGCTGCCCGCGGGCAGCCCGACCGCGGCGATGTCGGCCGGGCTCGCGCTCGTCCCCGAGGACCGCCGCCAGCAGGGCCTCGTCATGGACATGTCCATCGAGCGGAACATGGGCCTCACCCAGCTGCGGTCGCTGCGCCGCGCGACCGGCCGCGCCGGGCTGATCTCCCGCAGGGTGGAGCGCGACCGCGCCGCCGACTGGGCGCTGAAGCTGCAGCTGAAGTACGCGCGGCTCACCGACGTCGTCGGCGTCCTGTCGGGCGGCAACCAGCAGAAGGTCGTGCTCGCCAAGTGGCTGGCGACCGAGCCGGACGTCCTCATCGTGGACGAGCCGACGCGCGGCATCGACGTCGGCACCAAGGCCGAGGTGCACCGGCTGCTGTCGGAGCTCGCCGCGCAGGACCTCGCCGTCCTGATGATCTCCTCCGACCTGCCGGAGGTGATCGGCATGGCCGACCGCGTGCTGGTGATGCACGAGGGCCGGATCACCGCCGAGATCGACCGCGCGGACGCGACCGAGGAGAACGTGATGGCCGCCGCGACCGGCCGCGCCGACAACGGAAAGGCCGCCTGACCCATGACCGTCCTCGCAGAGTCCCCGGCCCGCAGCGGCCCGGACGGCGCGCCGGGGGGAGGCCGCCGCCTCGTCGACCTCCTCCTGCGCGCGCGCGAGCTGAGCATCTTCGGCGCGCTGGTCGTCCTAGTCGTCGCCACGACGATCGCGAACCCGCGGTTCCTGTCCGAGCAGGGCGTGAAGGACATCTTCCTGAACGCCTCGATCCTGGTGCTGCTGGCCGTCGGGCAGACGATCGTCGTCGTCACCCGCAACATCGACCTGTCGGTCGGGTCGGTCGTCGGGCTCGTCGCGTTCCTGGTCGGCAGCTTCGTGTCGGGCACCGAGACGAACCTCCTCGTCGCCGTCGTGCTCGGCGTCGGGATCGGCCTCGCCTGCGGACTCGTCAACGGACTGCTCGTCAGTTTCTGCCGGGTCCCCGCCCTGGTCGTCACGCTCGGCACGCTGTACGTGATCCAGGGGCTCCAGTACCGGATCGCGCAGGGCGAGCAGATCAGCGCGTCCGAGGTCCCGGACGGCATCCTGTCGCTGGGCACCGGCGGCGTCCTCGGCGTCCCGTACCTGCCGATCATCACGGTCGTCGTGATGCTGCTGGTCGGCTACTACCTGCGCTCCTACTCGTCCGGCCGCGAGTTCTACGCGATCGGCTCCAGCCCGGAGGCGGCGCGTCTGGCCGGCATCCCGATCCGCCGCCGCGTGCTGACCGCCTACCTGGTCAGCGGCGCCCTCGCCGGCCTCGCCGGGGTGCTGTGGCTGGCCCGGTTCGGCACCGTCGTCGCCGATGCCGCCAACGGCTGGGAGCTGACGGTCGTCAGCGCCGTCGTGGTGGGCGGCGTCGCGATCACCGGCGGGGTCGGCACCGTCTACGGCGCGGCGCTCGGCGCGCTGCTGCTCACCACCATCGGCAGCGTGCTGGTGGTGCTCAAGGTCAACTCGTTCTGGCAGCAGGCCATCACGGGCGTGCTGCTGCTGCTGGCGATCAGCGTGGACCGGCTGCTGGAACTGCGCGTCGCCCGGGCGCTGAAGTCCCGGACCAGGCATTCGGCCGACGCGCCCGGCGCCCCGGGCGCGGCGAAGGCCGGGGCCGGGACGGTCACGAAGGGGAAGGACTCATGACGAGCGACGCGCGCCCCCGGTCGATGCCGGGGACGGCCGGACGGTTCGTCCGGTGGGAGACGGCGATCACGGCGCTGCTGGTCGCGGTGTTCGTCGGCGGCATCGGGTTCTCGCCCGACTTCGGCAACAGCGGCAACCTGTCGTTCGCGCTGCGCGACCTGTCGGAGATCGCGCTGATCGCGCTGCCGATGACGCTGCTGGTCGTCTGCGGCCAGGTGGACCTGTCGGTCGCGTCCGTCCTCGGCCTGTGCAGCGCCCTCACCGGCAAGCTGTGGGACGGCGGCATGGCCATCGAGACGATCGTCCCGATCGTGCTCGCCGTCGGGCTCGTCTGCGGCCTGATCAACGGGTTCCTGGTGACGAAGCTGGGGCTGCCGTCCCTGGCGGTGACCATCGGCACGATGACCCTCTACCGGGGCCTCGCCTACGTCACGCTCGGCACCGGCGCGGTCTCGCAGTTCCCCCAGACCTACACCGACATGACCCTGAACAACGTGCCGGGCACCCCGATCCCGTACCCGATCGCGCTGTTCGCCGTCCTGGCCCTGCTGACCGCGATCGTCCTGCACGCCACCGGCATCGGCCGCTCGCTGTTCGCGATCGGCGCGCAGGAGGACGCCGCGTACTTCGCCGGCATCCGCGTCAAGCGCATCAAGCTCGTGCTGTTCGCGGTGTCGGGCGTCGTCGCCTCCCTCGCCGGGATCGTCTACACGCTCCGCTACGGCAGCGCCCGCGCCGACAACGGCCTCGGCCTGGAACTGACCGTCATCGCGGCGGTGCTGCTCGGCGGCATCGACTTCGACGGCGGCAAGGGCACCCTCGGCGGCGTCATCGCCGCGGTCCTGGTGATCGGCCTGCTGCGCAACCTGCTGATGCTCAACGACGTCAGCACCGAGACCCAGTCGATCGTCACCGGGTTCCTGCTCATCATCAGCGTCCTCACGCCGCGGCTGATCGCCGTGTTCCGCGAGGCGAGAGGTCGGCGGCGGGGCGCGCGAACCGCGTCCCCCGCCGCCTCCACCTAGCCCACCGGGCCCGCCCCCCGCCCCGCGCGACCCACCCCAGTTGGAATCTTCGAAAGGCACATCCATGACCGTCCGTCTGCGCCTCCCGCGCCGGGCCCTCGCCGCGGCGACCGCCGGCGCGCTCGCGCTGTCGCTCGCCGCCTGCGGCGGCACCACGAAGGACTCGGCCGAAGCGTCCGGCGACAAGGCCGGCAGCGGCAAGACCGCGAACCCGAACGCGCCCATGGAGAAGGGCCTGAAGCTCGCGTTCCTGCCCAAGCAGGTCAACAACCCGTACATGAAGATCGTGGACGACTCCGGCATCGCGGCCGCGAAGGGGTTCGAGGCCGAGGCCAAGGAGGTCGGCCCGTCCGACGCGTCGGCGTCCTCGCAGGTCTCCTACATCAACACGCTGATCCAGCAGCAGCACGACGCGATCATGATCTCGGCGAACGACCCGAACGCGGTGTGCGGCCCGCTCAAGCAGGCCATGCAGCAGGACATCGCGATCGTCGCCTACGACTCCGACACCGCGCCCGAGTGCCGCGACGTGTTCATCAAGCAGGCGAGCTCGGAGGACATCGCCCGCACCCAGGTCGAGATGCTCGCCGAGCAGATCGACGGCAAGGGCAAGTTCGCGATCCTGTCCGCGACGGCGAACGCCACCAACCAGAACGCCTGGATCGAGCTCATGAAGAAGGAGCTCGAGAAGCCCGAGTACGCCGAGATGGAGCTGGTCAAGGTCGCCTACGGCGACGACGACGACCAGAAGTCCTTCCAGCAGACGCAGGGCCTGCTGCAGGCCTACCCGGACCTGAAGGGCATCATCGCCCCGACCACGGTCGGCATCGCCGCCGCGGCCCGCTACATCGACGGCTCCGAGTACAAGGGCAAGGTCGCGGTGACCGGCCTCGGCACCCCGAACCAGATGCGGCAGTTCATCAAGAACGAGACCGTCGAGGAGTTCGCCCTCTGGGACCCGAAGCAGCTCGGCTACCTCGCCGCGTACGCCGGCGGCGCGCTCGCGTCCGGCCAGATCACCGGCAAGGAGGGCGAGGTGCTGAAGGCCGGCGACCTCGGCGAGCGCACGATCCAGCCGAACGGCGAGATCGTCCTCGGCCCGCCGACGAAGTTCAACGCCGAGAACATCGACGAGTACCGGTTCTGATCGTCGGATGGACTCCGGAAGCGCCAAGCGCGTGTGCTTCCTGCTGAAGGTCAGGCAGGACCGCCTGGAGGAGTACAAAGCACGCCACCAGGCGGTCTGGCCCGAAATGCAGGACGCGTTGCGCGAATCGGGCTGGCACAACTACTCGCTGTTCCTGCGCGAGGACGGGCTCCTCGTCGGCTACCTGGAGACCGACGACTTCGAGGCCGCGCAGGAGCGCATGGCCCGCACGGACGTCAACACCCGCTGGCAGGCGGAGATGGCGCCGTTCTTCGAGGACCTCGACGGCCGCCCCGACGAGGGGATGCGGCCCCTGCAAGAGGTCTTCCACCTCGCCTGAGGCGGGCCACCGGAACACGGGCCTTCACCAGAGGGCTACTGACGAATCGAGAGGTTGACCGTGAGCGACACCAGCGCGGTGAAGGACGCCCTGCGCCGCCAGCAGATCGAGACTCCGTCCTGGGCGTACGGGAACTCGGGGACCCGCTTCAAGGTCTTCGCCCAGCAGGGCGTGCCGCGCACCCCGCAGGAGAAGATCGACGACGCCGCGCAGGTGCACCGCTTCACCGGGGTCGCGCCGAGCGTCGCGGTGCACATCCCCTGGGACCGGGTGGACGACTACGCCGCGCTGGCCGCGCACGCCGAGGAGCGGGGGGTGCGGATCGGCGCCGTCAACTCCAACGTCTTCCAAGACGACGACTACATGCTCGGCAGCGTCACCAACCCCGACCCGGCGATCCGCCGCAAGGCCCTGGCCCACCTGCTCGAGTGCGTCGACATCATGGACGAGGTCGGCTCCCGCGACCTGAAGCTGTGGTTCTCCGACGGCACGAACTACCCGGGGCAGGACGACGTCCGCGCCCGGCAGGACCGGATGGCCGAGGCGCTCGCCGCCGTCTACGAGCGCCTCGGCGACGACCAGCGGTTCCTGCTGGAGTACAAGCTGTTCGAGCCCGCCTTCTACATGACCGACCTGCCGGACTGGGGCGCGTCCTACGCGCACTGCGTCAAGCTCGGCCCGAAGGCGCAGGTCGTCGTGGACACCGGGCACCACGCGCCCGGCACCAACATCGAGTTCATCGTGGCGTTCCTGCTGCGCGAGGGGAAGCTCGGCGGGTTCGACTTCAACTCCCGCTTCTACGCCGACGACGACCTGATGGTGGGCGCCGCCGACCCGTTCCAGCTGTTCCGCATCATGCACGAGGTGGTGCGCGGCGGCGGGTACGACGCCGAGACGGGCGTGGCGTTCATGCTCGACCAGTGCCACAACATCGAGCCGAAGATCCAGGGCCAGATCCGCTCGGTGATGAACGTCCAGGAGGCCACCGCGAAGGCGCTCCTGATCGACCGCGACGCGCTGTCGGCCGCGCAGGCCGCCGGCGACGTCCTGGAGGCCAACGCGATCTTCATGGACGCCTACAACACCGACGTCCGCCCGCTGCTGGCCGAGCTGCGCGAGGAGATGGGCCTGCACCCGGACCCGATCGCCGCGTACAAGGCGTCCGGCTACTACGAGCGGATCGTCGACGAGCGCAAGGACGGCCGGGCCGCCGGCTGGGGCGCCTGACCCGCCGAGCCGGATCCATCACCGACAAGGAGAGCATCGATGACCGCGACCCCACCCGAGGTGGGCCAGCTACTGGAACGGGCCAACGCCCTCGGCTCCGACCCCCGCAACACCAACTACGCGGGCGGCAACGCCTCGGCGAAGGGCACCGTCACCGACCCCGTGACGGCCCGCGACGTCGAGCTGATGTGGGTGAAGGGCTCGGGCGGCGACCTCGGCACCCTCACCGAGAAGGGCCTGGCCGTGCTGCGGCTGGACCGGATGCGCGCGCTCGTGGACGTCTACCCGGGCGTGGAGCGCGAGGACGAGATGGTCGCCGCGTTCGACTACTGCCTGCACGGCAAGGGCGGCGCGGCGCCGTCCATCGACACCGCGATGCACGGCCTGGTGGAGGCCGCGCACGTCGACCACCTGCACCCCGACTCGGGCATCGCGATCGCGACGGCCGCCGACGGCGAGGAGCTGACCCGCCGCATCTTCGGCGACCGGGTGGCGTGGGTGCCGTGGCGGCGGCCCGGGTTCCAGCTCGGCCTCGACATCGCCGCGATCAAGAAGGCGAACCCGGGGGCCATCGGCGTCATCCTGGGCGGGCACGGCATCACCGCGTGGGGCGACACCAGCGAGGAGTGCGAGGCGAACTCGCTGGAGATCATCCGGACGGCCGAGGCGTACATCGCCGAGCACGGCAGGGCCGACCCGTTCGGGCCGGTGATCGACGGGTACGAGCCGCTGCCGGAGGACGAGCGCCGCGAGCGCGCCGCCGCCCTGTTCCCGCTGATCCGCGGGCTCGCGTCCACGGACCGTCCGCAGGTCGGGCACTACACCGACGGCGAGGCCGTGCTCGACTTCGTGTCGCGCGCCGAGCACCCGCGGCTGGCCGCGCTCGGCACGTCCTGCCCGGACCACTTCCTGCGCACCAAGGTCGCCCCGATGGTGCTGGACCTGCCGCCGTCCGCGCCGCTCGACGCCGTCAAGGCGCGGCTGAAGGAGCTGCACGCGAAGTACCGGGAGGAGTACGCCGCCTACTACGAGCGGCACGCGACCCCGGACTCCCCGGCGATGCGCGGCGCGGACCCCGCGATCGTCCTGGTGCCCGGCGTCGGCATGTTCTCCTTCGGCGCGAACAAGCAGACCGCGCGGGTCGCGGGCGAGTTCTACGTCAACGCGATCAACGTGATGCGCGGCGCGGAGGCGCTGTCGTCGTACGCGCCGATCGACGAGGCGGAGAAGTTCCGCATCGAGTACTGGGAGCTGGAGGAGGCCAAGCTCCGCCGGATGCCGAAGCCGAAGCCGCTCGCCACCCGCGTCGCGCTGGTGACCGGCGGCGGGTCGGGCATCGGTGCGGCCACCGCGCGCCGGCTGGCCGCCGAGGGCGCCTGCGTCGTCGTCGCCGACCGCGACCTGGCCGGTGCGGAGAAGGTCGCCGCCGAGCTGGGCGCGTCCGCGCCGCGGGCGTCGGACGTCGCGGTGGCCGTCGCGGCGGACGTCACGTCCGAGGAGGAGATCGCGGCGGCCGTGCGGGACGCCGTCCTGGCGTTCGGCGGCGTGGACCTGGTCGTGAACAACGCCGGGCTGTCGATCTCCAAGCCGCTGCTGGACACGACCGTCGCCGACTGGGACCTGCAGCACGACGTGATGGCGCGCGGCTCGTTCCTCGTCGCCCGGGAGACCACCCGGGTGATGATCGACCAGGAGATGGGCGGCGACATCGTCTACATCGCGTCGAAGAACGGGGTGTTCGCCGGGCCGAACAACATCGCCTACGGCGCGACCAAGGCCGACCAGGCGCACCAGGTGCGGCTGCTGGCGGCCGAGCTGGGCGAGCACGGCATCCGCGTCAACGGCGTCAACCCCGACGGCGTGGTGCGCGGCTCCGGGATCTTCGCCGGCGGCTGGGGCGCCAAGCGCGCCGCCGTGTACGGCGTCGAGGAGGAGAAGCTCGGCGAGTTCTACGCCCAGCGGACGCTGCTCAAGCGGGAGGTGCTGCCCGAGCACGTCGCGGCGGCGGTCTTCGCCCTCACCGGCGGGGACCTGACCCACACGACGGGCCTGCACGTGCCCGTGGACGCCGGAGTCGCCGCGGCGTTCCTGCGTTGACCGGCGTTCTGCGCTGACCGGCGTTCTGCGCTGACCGGCGTTCTGCACTGACCGGCGTTCTGCACTGACCGGCGTTCTGCACTGACGTAGCGCCGGCGACCGCCACAACCGAAGACCGTCACGACGAGAGAGTGCGATCGGGGGATCCCACCCTAGGGGCCGGTGAGCGGAGCCCCGGCCGCGTGCGCGCGGCCGCGGGCCCGCCCCGCCGTGCCCGAAACCGGAGGCAGCCCATGCGACCGGCACGGTCCAGACTCCTCATCCCCCCGCCCGCCCTCCCGATCGGCACCCCCGCCGCCGCGTTCCCCGGCACCGCCCGGGCCGCCCCGCGGGCCGGGCGCGCGCGGCAGGCCCCCGCCCGCCCGGCCGTCGACGGCCGGTCCCGCGCGCTGAACGTCGAGGGCGCGCCCCAGTTCGTCCGGTGGCCGCGCGACCGCGACCCCGGCGAGATCCAGACCGCTTACGAGATCGAGGCGCGCGACCGCGCCCGGCGCCCAAGTCCGCAACAGCGGCCGCGCCCGCCCCGGCCGCCAGGAGTACGCCGCCTGCGCCGGGAGGACGCCGGCGCCCGGCGCCTCCTCCACCTGGCGGGTCCGCATGTGGGACCGCACCGGGAAGCGCCCTCCCTGGTCGCGGCCCGCCTCTATCGACACCGGCATCCGCGCCGGGGACCCGGACGCGCACTGGCTCTGCCACGCCACCGGCGACCCCGACGCGTGCACGCTCGCCCGCCGGGACTTCACCGCCGGACGGCCGCGGACCGTGCGGCCCCGCGCCCACGTTCGAACCCGCCTGTAGGGAACGCTCCATGACCACCGAACGCGACTCCGTGGCCGTCCCCTTACGGCGGTCCCGCACCCGAACCCGCGCCCCCCGCACCGACGGCCGCGGCGCCACCGGGCGGCTCCCCGCCATCGGCCCGGCCGGCCCCGGCCGCATTCCAGTGATCCGCACAGGAGGAAAGAGTTGAACGACCGCAACGAGGTCTCGCGCAGGCGCGTCCTGCAGATCGGCGGCGCCGCCGCCGTCGCCGCGGCCGCCGCGCCCGCGCTCGGGGGAGAGACCGCCGTCGCCGCCGCCAAGCCCGGGAACGGGCACGGCGGGCACGGCGCGTTCGCCCGCCCGTCGGCGGCCGTCCGGCCCCGGTTCCGCTGGTGGTGGCCGGACGCCCACGTCGACCCGGCCGAGATCCGCCGGGAGATCGACCAGATGGCCGACGCCGGGTTCGGCGGCGCGGAGATCGTCGCGCTGCACCACAGCATCGACGACAAGTCGCTCCTCGACCCGAAGAAGCACGGCTGGGGCACCGACGCCTGGAACGAGGCCGTCGAGGCGGCGCTCGACCAGGCGCGGCGGCGCGGCGTCACGGTCGACCTGACGATCGGCCCGGCGTGGCCCGCGGCCGTCCCGTCGATCACGCCCGACGACGAGGCCGCCGTGCAGGAGCTCGCGTACGGCGCGGCGACCGTCGCGGCGGGGGCGACGCACGACGGGCCCGTCCCCGAGCCCGTCGCCGCGCCCGCGGCCGGCGTCACCAAGCGGCACCTCGTCGCGGTGCACGCGGTCCGGCTCGACCCGGCGAACGACACCCGAAAGGAGACCGGCCTCGCGCCCGCCTCCTTCCAGGACCTGACCGCGAAGGCCGCGAACGGCCGCATCGCCTGGACCGCCCCGGCGGACGGCGACTGGGTGCTGCTGTCGTACTGGCGGCGCGGCAGCGGGCAGCGGCCCGAGTCCGGCCCGCACACCGACCCGCCCAGCACGGTCGTCGACCACTTCAGCAAGGCCGGGACCCGCGCGGTCACCGCGTTCTGGGAGGCGAAGCTCCTCACCCCGCGCATCCGGAAGCTGATCCGGCGGGCCGGGTGGACGCTGTTCGAGGACTCGATCGAGCTGGAGACCGACGCCCTCAACTGGACGCCCGGCCTGCCCGAGGAGTTCCGCAAGCGGCGCGGCTACGACCTGATGCCGTACCTGCCGGTCATCGTGCGGCACGACGAGGACACGATCTACACCTACGACGCCGCGACCACCTCGCACGTCCGGCACGACTTCTGGCTGACGATCTCCGACCTGTTCGCCGAGAACCACTTCGCGGCGATCGCGAAGTGGGCGCACTCGATCGGGCTGGAGTACCGGGCGCAGCCGTACGGGCTGGAGACCGACTCCATGCGGGCGGCGGCGATCCTGGACGTCCCCGAGGGCGAGTCGCTCGGCTTCAAGAACCTCGACGACTACCGGGCGCTCGCGGGCGGCCGGGACATGGCGGGCCGCGAGGTCCTGTCGTGCGAGGCGGGCGCGTACCAGGGCGGCGCCTACAACACCACGTGGGAGCGGCTGCTGCTCACCATGGGCGGCGCCTACGCGGCCGGGCTGAACCAGACCGTCCTGCACGGCTTCTCCTACGCCACCGCCCCCGGCGCGAACTGGCCCGGTTTCGCCGGGTTCACCCCCTACAGCGGCAACATCGGCTACTCGGAGTCGTGGGGCCCGCGGCAGCCGACGTGGCGCCACGTCCCGGACATCGCCGCCTACATGTCGCGCATCCACCACACGATGCGCACCGGCACGAACCGCATCGACGTGGCCGTATTCCGGCAGAAGGGCTACACCAAGACGGGCATCGGCGCCGGATGGTTCACCAAGGAGGGCGTCCCGCTCGGCTGGACGCACCAGTTCATCAGCGCGCCGCTGCTCGACCTGCCCTCGGCGACCGTCCGCAACGGCCGTCTCGCCCCGGACGGCCCCGCCTACAAGGTGCTGTTCGTGGAGGGCGACCGGTTCGCCGGCAAGGAGTGCACCCTCCCGCTGGACAGCGCCCGGACGATGCTGAAGCTGGCGAAGGCCGGGCTGCCGCTGGTCTTCCTCGGCGACTGGTCCGCGGCGACCGTCCCCGGCCTGGAGCGCGACGGCGAGAACGCGAAGCTGCGGGCCGTCCTGGGGGAGCTGTTCGCGCAGCCCAGGGTCCGCGTCATCGCCACCGAGGCCGACGTCCCGGGCGCCCTCGCCGACCTCGGCGTGAAGCCCGCGGTGTCCTACGCGCGCAGCTCCACGCTGCTCGTCGCCCACCGCGAGGACCGCCGCGCCGACTACTACTACCTGGTCAACGGCAAGCACGCCGACCAGGTGAAGCCCCCGGTCGCGCCGATCGACCACGAGGTCGCGTTCACGCGCTCCGACCGCCGCGCCGTCCCGTACCTGCTGGACCTGTGGACGGGCGAGGAGCGGCGCGTCGCCGTCTACAAGGAGGACGGCGACAAGGTCACGCTCCGCATCGCGCTCCGGCCCGGCGAAGCCGTCGTGATCAAGCTGGCGCACGGCGGGAACGCGCCGCACGCCACCGCCTCGGACGCCGAGCTGCGCGTCGAGCGGAACCGGCTCGTCGCCCGCGCGACCGCCGCCGGGACCTACGCCACGACCCTGCCGGACGGGCGGACGGTCCGGACCGAGATCCGCCGCGTCCCCGAGGCGCGCGAGCTGACGTCCTGGCGGCTGCGCGTCGAGGACATGACGCCCGACGGCGTGAAGCGGCACGACCTGCGGCTCGACGCCCTCAAGCCGTGGCCGCAGATCCCCGAGCTGGCGGACGTCTCCGGCATCGGCACCTACACGA
This sequence comes from Actinomadura sediminis, assembly GCF_042675525.1. NCBI lineage: Bacteria > Bacillati > Actinomycetota > Actinomycetes > Streptosporangiales > Thermomonosporaceae > Actinomadura > Actinomadura sediminis. Next base: position 22,964 of record NZ_JBHTJA010000056.1, on the reverse strand, counting down.
CCACCGTCGACTGGGACGGCCGGGACGGCGCCGCCGGAGCGATCCTCGACCTCGGCGAGGTGTTCGACACCTGCCGCGTCACCGTCAACGGCCGCCGGCTGCCCGCCGTCAGCGTGCTCGTCCCGAAGGTCGACGTCGGCCCGTACCTGCGGCGCGGCCGCAACACGATCGAGGTCGAGGTGGCGACGACGCTGAACAACCGGCTGCGCGTCGCCGACCCCGACGTCTACGGGAACGCGCGCCGGCAGGACTACGGCCTGATCGGCCCCGTCCGCCTCGTCCCCTACGCCGAGGAGGCCGTCCGCACCCGCTGACCCGCGACCACCCGGAGACACGTGCGGGAGGGCGTTGGCCCGCCCTCCCGCACGCCGAATCCCTCATCCCCGTCCTGCTCAAGACCGGAATTGCGAGGAATCCATGCACTCCAGAGTATCCAGGCGCCGCCGCGGGGCGGCCGCCCTCGCCCTCGGGCTGTCCGCCCTGGTGGCGGCCCAGGGAACCGCCCTGGCCGACCCCGGCCACGGCAATGGGAACGGCAATGGGAACGGGCACGGCGCCCGCCCCTGGGAGAAGTACATCCTGTCCCCGTCGAAGTCGCGGACGCTCCGCCCCGTGTCGGTCTTCCGCACGACCGGGACCGTCCACGACGCCGCGGCCGTCCTGAAGGGCCGCCGGACGACGCTCAGCGGCGCGGGCGCGTCGATCACGCTCGACTTCGGCAAGGAGGTCGGCGGCCTCACCAGCCTGCACTTCGCCGGCTCGGACGGCGCGCAGCAGGTCGGCGTCGCGTTCGCCGAGTCGTCGGTGTACGTCGGCACGACCAGTGACGCGTCCACGGGCGGCCCCCGCTCCCGCGACGGCGCCCTCACCGTCGACGTGGACGGACGCACGTCCTACACCACGCCCGACCAGCACCTCCGCGGCGGTTTCCGGTACCTGACGATCTTCCTGAAGACCGCGGGGACGGTCGAGCTCGACGCGGTGTCCCTGCACTTCACCGCCGCCCCGAAGATGGCGGACCCGGCGGAGTACGCGAACTACTTCTACTCGTCCGACGACCTGCTCAACCGGATCTGGTACGCCGGGGCGTACACCGTCCAGCTCAACACCATCTCGCCGAAGCGCGGCCGGATCTGGGAGCCGCCCGCGGAACTGTGGGACAACACCGGCACCGTCGGCGTCGGCGACACGATCCTGGTGGACGGCGCCAAGCGCGACCGGACGGTGTGGCCGGGCGACCTCGGCATCGAGGTCCCCGCCGCCTACGCGGCGTTCGACGACACCGAGTCGGCCGAGAACGCCCTCACGACCGTGTACCGGCACCAGCGCGACACCGGCGAGCTGCCGTACGCGGGCCCCGAGCTGGACAAGTACGGCTCGGACACCTACCACCTGTGGACCCTCGCCGCCACCTGGGACCACTACCTGCACACCGGCGACCGGCGCTGGCTGGCGACGATCTGGGACGACTACACCGAGGCCGTCGACTTCATCACCGGCAAGATCCGGGCCAAGGGCCTCGTCCACATCACCGGGACGAGCGACTCCGTGCGGATCCTCGCCAAGGGCGAGAACCTCCTCGCGAACGTGCTGACGTGGCGCGTCCTCGACACCGGCGCCGAGATGGCGAAGGCGCGGGGCGACCGCGACCTCGCCCGCTCCTACGCCGAGCGCGCCGCCGCGATCCGCGAGGCGATCGACGCCCACCTGTGGGACGAGGAGGCCGGGGCCTACCGGTTCTACCCCGACTCCGCCATCCACCCGCAGGCGGGCAACTCCGTCGCGGTCTGGTACGGCCTCGCGGGCGACGCCAAGGCGCGGCGCATCAGCGACCGCCTCAAGACGAACTGGACGTCGATCTCCTCCACCGCGCCCGAGAACAAGGGCAACCCGGGCGTCTTCTCCGGGTCGATGGAGGTCAACGCCCACTTCAACGCGGGAAGCCGTGCCGCCGACCAGGCGGGCGTCGACATCATCCGCCGCCAGTGGGGCTACATGCTGGACCACCCGGAGGGCACCAAGAGCACCTTCTGGGAGTCGTTCCGCAACCTGGAGGACGGCTGCGTGCACTGCAGCTCCTACGTGTCCCTCGCGCATGCGTGGGCGACCGGCCCGACCCCGGCCCTGACCTTCAACGTCCTCGGGCTGAAGCCGACCGGCGCCGGCGGGCGCACGTTCGACTTCGTCCCGCACACCGCCGACCTGACGTTCGCCAGGGGCAGCATCACGACGACGCTCGGGCGGGTCGAGGCGTCCTGGAACGTCTCGAAGCACGGCGTGTTCACCGCCCGCCTGGACGCCCCGCGCCGGGCGAGCGGACGCGTCGGCGTGCCGACGTTCGGCGAGCGCGTCGAGGTCCGGGTGGACGGCCGCCTGGTGTGGGACGGCCGCCGGGCGCACGCCCGCGGCGTCTCGTCCGACGGGACCTACGTGTACGTCGAGGGCCTGCGCGGTGACCACCGCGTCCGGAGCGAGCGCGCATGACGGCCGCTCCGTTCACCCGCCGCGCCTTCATCGGCACGGCGGGCGCCACCGCCACCGCGCTCGCCCTCCCGGCGGCGCCCCCCGCGCTCGCCGCCGCCCGGCACGGGCACCCGGCGGGAGGGGCCCTCGCGCCCTTCCCGCTCTCCGACGTCACCCTTCTGGACGGTCCGTTCCGCGCGAACATGGAGCGGACCTGCGCCTACCTGAAGTTCGTCGACGCCGACCGGCTGCTGCACACGTTCCGGACGAACGCCGGGCTGCCGTCGTCCGCCGAGCCGTGCGGCGGGTGGGAGGCCCCGGACGTCCTGCTGCGCGGGCACTCGACGGGCCACCTGCTGTCGGGGCTCGCGCAGGCCCACGCGAACACCGGCGACGACGCGTTCGCCGCCAAGGGCCGGTACATCGTCGCCGAGCTGGCGAAATGCCAGGCTGCGGCGTCGTCGGCGGGGTTCACCGCCGGCTACCTGTCGGCGTTCCCCGAGTCGGTGTTCGCCGACCTGGAGTCCGGCGGGAAACCGTGGGCGCCCTACTACACGATCCACAAGATCATGGCGGGTCTGCTCGACCAGTACACGCTGAGCGGGAACCGGCAGGCCCTGGACGTCGTGACCCGCATGGCGGCGTGGGCCGAGGCCCGCACCGGCAAGCTGTCCCACGAGCGGATGCAGCAGATCCTGCGCGTCGAGTTCGGCGGCATGAACGAGGTGCTGGCCGCCCTCCACCAGGTGACCGGCGACCCCGCCCACCTGCGGACGGCCCGCCGCTTCGACCACGAGGAGATCTACGGGCCGCTCGCCGAGCGCCGCGACGCCCTCGACGGGTACCACGCCAACACCCAGATCCCGAAGATCGTCGGCGCGATGCGCGAGTACGAGTCGACCGGCGACGCCCGCTACCGCGACATCGCGGCGTTCTTCTGGCACACGGTCGTCCACCACCACACGTACGTGATCGGCGGCAACAGCAACAACGAGATGTTCTGCCCGCCGGACCAGATCGCGTCCCGGCTCGGCTCGGACACCTGCGAGAACTGCAACAGCTACAACATGCTGAAGCTGACGCGGCTGCTGTTCCTGCACGACCCGGACGATTCCGCGTACATGGACTACTACGAGCGGACCCTGCTGAACCAGATGCTGGGCCAGCAGGACCCCGAGTCCGAGCACGGGTTCGTCACGTACTACACGGGCCTGTGGCCCGGTTCGCAGCGCGAGCCCAAGGGCGGTCTCGGCGCGGCGCCCGGCAGCTACAGCAGCGACTACGACAACTTCTCCTGCGACCACGGCACCGCCATGGAGACGCACACGAAGTTCGCCGACAGCATCTACTTCCACACGAAGGACGAGCTGTACGTCAACCTGTTCATCCCCTCCGAACTGACGTGGCGGGAACGGGGCATCGGGCTCGAACAGGAGACCGACTACCCGTACGCGGAACGGACCCGGCTCACCGTGACGCACGGTTCGTCCCGCTTCGTCCTGAAGCTTCGGATTCCCGGGTGGCTGGGCGCGCGCGGGCAGGAGCCGCACGTGCGCGTGAACGGACGGGCGGTGCCGCTCCGCGCTCGTCCGAGCCGCTACGCCGAGATCGAGCGGCACTGGCGGCGCGGCGACGTCGTCGAGCTGTCGGCCCCGATGGCCCCGGTGTGGCGCAAGGCCCCCGACAACCCGAACGTGCAGGCCGTCACCGTCGGCCCGGTCGTCCTCGCCGGACGGTACGGGGACCGGGCGCTCGCCACGTTCCCGGCGATCGACCCGCGGTCGCTGCGCCCCGACCGCCGCCGCCCGCTGCACTACACGGCGAAGGCCGACGGCGCCGACGTCGAACTGAAACCGTTCGCGGACGTCCAGCACGAGCGTTACACCGTCTACTGGCTGACGCCCGCGCACCGGCACCGGCGAGGACTGCTGGCGCACTTCCCGCTGCGCGGCCGCAGCCTCGCCGACGCCACCGGCCGATGGCCGGACGCGACGCTCGCCGCCGGGGCGTCCTGGGCCGGGGACGGCGACGCGGTCGTCCTCGACGGCGCGGGCGGCCACGTGCGGCTGCCGCCCGGGCTGCTGCGCGGCCTGGACGAGCTGACGGTCGCGCTGCGGGTCCGGCTCGACTCGCTCGTGAACAACGTGCGCGTCTTCGACCTCGGCTTCAATCGGGAGACGTACTTCGCGCTCACCGCCCGCACCGGTTCGGGACGGGCGCGGTTCGGGATGCGCGTCACCGGCATGGAGGGCGAGGACGTCGCCGACGCCCCGTCCGCCCTGCCCACCGGGGCCTGGACGCACGTCGCCGTCACGGCCGGGAACGGCTCGGCCGTCCTGTACATCGACGGCGCCGAGGCCGCGCGCAACGACGATCTCGTCATGAGCCCCCTCGCGCTCGGCGCGACGACCGCGAACTACCTCGGCGACCAGCAGGACACCCGCCGCCCGCACCTGCACGGCGCGGTGTCCGGCTTCCGCCTCTACGACCACGTCCTCACGGCGTCCGAGATCTCGGCTCTGGCCGACACCCAGTAGGAGCCCCGTTGCCCGATACGAAATCGTCCAAGAAGAAATCGTCCAAGAGGAAACTGCGCGGTCTCGCCGCCGCGGCGGTCACCGTCGCGCTTCCGCTCACGCTCGTCTCCGCACCCGCGCACGCCGCGGGCGGCGTCCGTCCCGTCGGGCTGGAGGCGTTCCACCTGAACGAGGCCCTGGGGATCGACGACACGACCCCGCCGCTCACCTGGCGGTTGCGCGGCGGCCGGAACGTCGTCCAGGCCGCGTACCAGATCCAGGCCGCCACCAGCGAGCGGTCGCTGCACCGCGGGCGGCCCGACCTGTGGGACTCCGGCCGCGTGGAGTCGGAGTTCCCGCAGGCCGACTACGCCGGGAAGAAGATCGGCAGCCGCACCCGCGTGCACTGGCGGGTCCGCGTCTGGACGGACGGGCGCCCGTCCGGATGGTCGTCGCCGTCCTGGTTCGAGACCGGCCTGACCGCGCAGAGCGACTGGCGAGGCCGGTGGATCACCCAGGAGGACTGGCAGATCAAGGACAAGGAGCCCGACCCGATCGTGGTCGAGCTGCCCGACACCACCGCCCGGTTCGTCCGGTTGAACGTGACGGAGCTGGGGCTGCCGCTGGAGGAGACCCTCGACGGCGGCACCCACCGGCTGGCGCTCGCCGAACTCGAGGTCCGCGACTCCGGCAACCCGGACACCAACCTCGCGAAGGGACGCACCGTCACCGCGTCCGACACCGGCGGGGACGTCAACCGCAAGTGGGCGACGCGGCACCTGACCGACGGCACCCGCACCACGAACCAGGAGAAGGCGGGCTGGCGCAGCTCCGCGCACGGCGACCCGGACGTGTCGGACGAGCCGCTCGCGCTGACCGTCGACCTCCGCGAGGCGCGGACGTTCGACCAGGTCGTCCTGTGGCCGCGCACCGACCGGCCCGCCGAGGGCGGCAAGGCGCCGCACACGCCCGCCGACTTCACCGTCGGCACGGCCGACGCCGCCGGCGGCCCGTTCACGACCCGCGAGCAGGTCGCGGACCAGGAGCCGCCGGAGGCGATCGTCCCGGAGGCCATGCCGATCTTCGCGAAGGACTTCCGGCTGCCCGGCGGCGTCCGCGACGCCCGCCTCTACATCGCCGGCCTCGGCGTCTACGAGGCGCGGCTGAACGGGCGCCGCATCGGCGACGCCGAGCTCGAACCCGCGAACACCGACTTCGCCGACCGCGTCCAGTACGCGACCTACGACGTGACGAAGCTGCTGCGCTCCGGCGGCAACACCCTCGGCGTCGAGCTGGGCAACGGCATCGCCAACGTGATCTCCACGCCCGACCGGTACCGCAAGTTCGCCGACACGTTCAGCGACCCGAAGATGACCGCGCAGCTCGAGGTCACCCTGCGGGACGGATCCGTGCGGCGGATCGTCAGCGACGGAAGCTGGAAGACCGTCCTCGGGCCGGTCACCTTCTCCAACTGGTACGGCGGCGAGGACCACGACGCCCGCCGCGAGCGCCCCGGCTGGGACCGCCCCGGCGCGTCCCGCGAGGGCTGGGAGGACGCCGTCCCCGTGGCGGCGCCCGGCCCGCTGACCGGCCGCATGTCCGAGCCGGTCCGCGTCATCGACGAGCTGCCTGGCCGTGAGGTCGGCTCCGGCGACGGCTACAAGGTGTTCGACGTCGGCCGCAACATCGCCGGCCGTCCCGAGATCACGATCGACGCGCCCGCCGGGACGTCCGTCCGGGTCCTGCCCGCCGAGAGCCTCAAGGACGGGCGCGTCAACCAGTCGATCAGCAACGTGGGCGCCCCGATCTGGGACGAGTACACCACCCGGTCGTCCCGCCCGGAGACCTGGCACCCGCGGTTCTCCTACCACGGCTTCCGCTACCTGGAGGTCCGGGGACTGCCGGAGGGCGCGTCGATCCGCGTCAACGGGCAGGTGCTGCACGCCGACAACGACTCGGCCGGCTCGTTCGGGTCGTCCAACGATCTGATCAACGGGATCCACGGGCTGGTCCGCCGCGCCATCGAGGGCAACATGATGAGCGTCTTCACCGACTGCCCGAGCCGCGAGAAACTCGGCTGGCTGGAGCAGGACCACCTCGTCGGCCCGACCCTCGCCGCCAACTACGACGTGCACGCGCACCTGCGCAAGGTCGTCCAGGACATGGCGGACGCCCAGACCGAGACGGGCCTCATCCCCTCGACCGTCCCGGACTACACGGTCCTGGCGGGCTCGTACCGGGACGACTCCAACTGGGGCGGCGCGTTCGTCCACGTCCCGTGGCAGCTGTACCGGGAGTACGGCGACGTGGAGACGATGCGGACGTACTACCCGCAGATGAAGCGGTACGCCGCGCACATCGAGGGCCGCGTCGAGAACGGGCTGACGGACTACACGCTCGGCGACTGGTTCAGCCCCGACCGCACGTTCCCCAAGCTCGTCTCGGGCACGTTCGGCTGGTGGAGCCTCAACAACACCCTCGCCGAGATCGCCGAGACGCTCGGGAAGCCGGACGAGGCCGCCGCGTTCCGCGCCAAGGCCGACCTGAGCGCCAAGGCCCTGTCGGACGAGCTGTACGACCCGGAGACCGGGACGTTCGGCGGCGGCGGGCACGGCGCGGAGGCGATCGCGCTCGACATGGGCGCCGTCCCGGACGACCAGCGGCGGCGGCTGCTCGACCACCTGGTCTCCTCCATCGAGGAGAAGGGCTGGAACCTCGTGCTCGGTGAGATCTCGCTGCCGTCCGCGCTGCGCGTGCTGCCCGACGACGTCCTCTACAAGATCGCGACCCAGACCGACAGCCCGAGCTACGGCTTCCAGGTCGTGCACGGCAACACCGCGCTCGGCGAGACGTGGGACGGCGGCAGCGGCCAGTCGCAGAACCACTTCATGCTCGGCGCGATCGACGCCTGGTTCAGCGGCCACCTGGCGGGGATCCGGCAGGCCGACGGTTCGGCGGGCTACCGGAAGCTGCTGATCGCACCGTCCGTCGTCGGCGATCTGACGAGCGCGTCCGCGACGCGGCGGACCCCGTACGGCGAGGTCCGCTCGTCGTGGAGGCTGGAGGGCGGCCGCGTCACGCTGAAGGTGACCGTCCCGGCGGGCAGCACCGCCGAGGTCCGCGTCCCCGGCCGCGACGCGCCGGTGACCGTGGGGTCGGGGAATCACACGTTCCACGGCACGGCCTGACGTGCGGGCCGCTCCCGGGCGCGGGCCCGGGAGCGGCCCCGCTCACGCGGCGTCGAGCGCGGTGGCCTGGGCGATGTAGTCGCGCAGGGCCGCCTCGTTGAGGTCGGCCCCCGGCTTGATCTTGACGTGCCGGGTGCGCTTGCCGACGCCCTGCAGCAGGCCGTGCGGGTCGTCGAACTCGGCGCCGCGCTCGAACGCGAACGTCAGGTGCGTCTTGCTCGGGCTGATCACGGCGAGGATCTTCGCGCCGCGCCAGGCGGGGGAGCCGTAGGTGAGGCATTCCGTGGCGTCCGGCGCGGCGTCGGCCATGAGGGCGCGCAGGGCGTCGACGGTGCCGCGGTGCTTCGGGTCGAGCTTGGTGTCGATGTAGACGTCCACGTCCGTGCTGCTCATGGCCGGGTCCCTTCGGGGCGGTGTGCGTTCCGTGTGCTTCCACGATACAATCACGGAGGTTGATAGTCAATATTCGTGACTAAATTGGGGGGAACGTGGACGAGGACAGGGGAGGTCCCGACTTGGGCATGCTGGCGGGTCAGCTGATGCGCGCGCTCCAGCGCGAGCTGTTCGAGCGGCTGGCCGAGCAGGGGCACCCGGACGTGCGCCCGCGGCACGGGACGGTCCTGGCCTTCCTCGGCCGGGACGGCGCCCGCGCGACCGAGCTCGCCGCGCGCACCGGGCAGCACAAGCAGATCATCGGCACGATCGTCGACGAGCTCGCCGAGCTCGGCTACGTCCGCCGGGAGCCCGACCCGGACGACCGCCGCGCCAAGCGGGTCGTCCCCACCGAGCACGGCCGGGACGAGATCGCCAAGGCCCGCGCGATCCTCGCCGACATGGAGCGCCGCCACGCCGAGAACCTCGGCGCCGACCGCTACGCCGCCTTCAAGGAGGCGTTCCAGGAGGTCGTCCGCTCGCAGCGCGACCGGGCCTGACCTCGGCGCACTCGGGGCCGGGGCGGAGCGCGTCCGGGCCGGGGCGGACGCGGATATGATCAAGATTTCGACCATCGTGGGCGCAGTGCCCGGTTCGGAGGCCGTCCGCCGGGCACGAACGCCACCGCACGTGCACGCCAGAGGGGGGACGGAACCGTGACCGTACCGAACGTGGACCTCATCGACGGCCGCGCCATGCCGCAGCTGGGCTTCGGGGTCTTCCAGGTGCCCGACGACGAGGCCCAGCAGGCGGTGACGACGGCGCTGGAGAACGGCTACCGGAGCATCGACACGGCCGCCGTCTACCAGAACGAGCGCGGCACCGGACGGGCGCTGCGCGCGTCGGGCGTCCCGCGCGAGGAGCTGTTCGTCACCACCAAGGTGTGGAACGGCGACCACGGGCGGGACAGGACGCTGCGGGCGTTCGACGCGAGCCTGGAGCGGCTCGGTCTCGACTACGTCGACCTGTACCTGATCCACTGGCCGATGCCGCACCGCGGGACGTACCTGGAGACGTGGCGGGCGCTCGAGGAGCTGCGGCGGGACGGGCGCGCCCGCTCGATCGGCGTCTCGAACTTCACCGTCGAGACGCTGCGGCACGTCCTGGACGAGACCGACGTCGTCCCGGCGGTCAACCAGATCGAGCTGCACCCGTACCTGCAGCAGGCGGGCCTGCGCGCCTTCCACGCCGAGCACGGCATCCGCACCGAGGCGTGGTCGCCGCTCGGGCAGGGGAAGGGCCTCCTGGACGACCCGGCGCTCGCCGAGATCGGCCGCGCGCACGGCCGCACGCCCGCGCAGGTGGCGCTGCGCTGGAGCCTGCAGCTCGGCAACGTCGTCATCCCGAAGTCGGTGACGCCGTCGCGCATGGCCGAGAACATCGACGTGTTCGGGTTCGAGCTGACCCCGGACGACATGAAGCGGATCGGCGACCTGGACAAGGGCGCCCGCGTCGGCCCGGACCCGGCGACGTTCGACGCCGGGGCCTGATCACCCGATCGTCAGCCGGGCCCGGTACCGCGCGGCGGGCACCCCGCCCTGCCGCGCCGCGGGCGCCAGGCGCAGCAGGCGCACCGTGCGCCCGCCGACGGTCGTCTCGGCGGCGAACCGGCGGTTGGTGTGCAGCTCCCGCTCGACGGGCGACGCCCCCGCGGCGGTGACCTCGACCGTCACCGTCGCGTCGCCCTCCCAGGCGCAGGTCACGTCCTCCGGGCACCGGCTGTCCCGCGGGACGCCGGTGAACCGGACCGCGAACCCGCCGGCGGTCCGCGCCGTGTCGCCGGGGGCGAGCGTGAACTCCTCACCGGCCCGCACCGTCCGGTCGCCGTCCGGCGCGGGATCGCCGCACCCGACCACCGCCGCCGCGGCGCCGAGCGCCGTGATCGCGATCAGCAGCCGCAACGCCATGTCCCCTCCTCGGGCGATGGACCGGTCTCCCCTCCGACGCACCCCGCCTCCCGCCCGGTTCCGGCGGCACCCGGCGCGCACGGAGCTCCGTTCCGCCGCTCGTGCGGCCGGCCGCCCGCACCCTGCGGAAACTCCGGAGAGTACATGATCGTAACGTTGTGTGCATGGAGGACGGGCGGGGGAGCTGGGTCGGGCCGGACGGGTTGCGGGTGACGGCGGTGCGGCTGGCGGGGGCGCACCGGGTCTGGGCGGAGTTCATGGGCGTGCGGGGGGACAGCGCCCTGCTGGTGACCAGGGACGGGACGCTGGTGGGGCGCGGCTATTACCGGACGGTCGAGGAGCTCTCCGCCGTCGTCGATCTCGCGGAGCTGTACCTGCGGTGACCCGTGCGCGGGCTCGGGCTTGCCTAGGGCGCCGCTCATCGTGTAAACGTTTACAAGCACAGCTCTGAAAACGATTACACGCGGATCGCGCAGGGAGGCGGGATGGCGGGCGTCAAGGACGTCGCACGCCGTGCGGGCGTGTCGGTCGCGACGGTCTCGCGGGTCCTCAACGACAGCGCCCGGGTGACGGCGGAGACGCGCGCGCGGGTCCTGGCGGCCGTCGCGGAGCTGGGCTACCGGCCCAACGCCGTCGCCCGCTCGCTGCGCACCGACACGACCCGGACGATCGGCCTGGTCATCGGCGACATCCTCAACCCGTTCTTCACCGAGCTGGCCCGCGCCGTCGAGGACGAGGCGCGGGGCGCCGGGTACTCGGTGGTGATCGGCAACGCCGACGAGCGGGCCGACCGGCAGGACCACTACGTCCGCACGCTCCTCGAGCAGCGGGTGGACGGCCTGCTGCTGTGCCCGACGGCCGAGGTCACGCCGCTGGTGCGGGACGTCGTCCGCGACGGCGGCCCGCTGGCGTTCCTCGACCGGACGCTCCCCGGGCTGGACGTCCCGACCGTGCGGGCGGACGGGACGGCCGCCATCGGCGCGCTGGTCGCGCACCTCGCGGCGCTCGGCCACCGCCGGATCGCGTTCGTGTCCGGACCGGCGCTGCTGTCGACCGGCCGGGAGCGCACGGCGGCGTTCACCGCCGCGCTGCGCGCGTGCGGGCTGCCCGCCCGTCCCGAGTACGTGCAGGCCGGCGACTTCCAGGCGGCCAGCGGGCGGGCGGGCGCCGCGCGGCTGCTCGACCTGCCCGAACCCCCCGAGGCGATCTTCGCGGGGGACAACCTGATGGCCCTCGGCGCGCTGGACGAGATCCGCGCGCGGGGCCTCGCGATCCCGGGGGACGTCGCGCTGGCGTCCTACGACGACGTCCCCTGGTTCACCCATCTCGACCCGCCGATCACCGCGATCGGCCAGCCGGTGCAGGAGCTCGGCCGCCGGGCGGTCCGCGCGCTGCTGGACCGGATCGACGGCCGCCCGGTGGAGCCGGTGGTGCTGGACGCGCGGCTGGTGGTGCGCCGCTCCTGCGGCGAGCCCGCCGAACAGGGATCCGACGAGACCGAAGGGAGGCTCCCGCGATGAGCGGTGCGGACGAGATCCTGCGCGTCCGGGGCCTGCGCAAGACGTTCCCGGGCGTGGTGGCCCTGGACGGCGTGGACTTCGCGCTGCGCCCCGGCGAGGTGCACGTGCTGCTCGGCGAGAACGGCGCCGGGAAGAGCACGCTGATCAAGACGCTGTCCGGCGCGCACCGTCCCGACGAGGGGACGATCGAGGTGGCCGGGCGGGAGGTGCGGATCCGCTCCGCGCAGGACGCCGAGAACCTCGGCATCGCGACGATCTACCAGGAGTTCAACCTCGTCCCGGAGCTGTCCGTCGCCGAGAACCTGTTCCTCGGGCGGCCGCCGCGCCGGTTCGGGCTCGTCGACCGGCGCGCGATGAACGCCGCCGCGCGCGACCTGCTGGCGCGCGTGGGCGTCGCCGCGGACCCGGCCGACCGGATGGCGGGGCTCGGCATCGCCCGCAGCCAGATGGTGGAGATCGCGAAGGCGCTGGGCCTGGACGCCCGCGTGCTGATCATGGACGAGCCGACGGCCGTCCTCACCACCGGCGAGGTCGACCGGCTGTTCGAGATCGTCGCGCGGCTCCGCGACGAGGGCGTCGCGATCATCTTCATCACGCACCACCTCGAGGAGATCCCCCGGATCGGCGACCGGGTGACGGTCCTGCGGGACGGCCGTTCGGTCGCCGAGGTGCCCGCCGACACCCCGGAGGAGGAGCTGGTCCGGCTGATGGTCGGCCGCCCGATCGACGCGCAGTACCCGCGCGAGCGCACCGAGCCGGGCCCGGCCCTGCTCGAGGTCCGCGGCCTGTCCCGGGCGGGCGTCTTCCGCGACGTCTCGTTCGACGTCCGCGCGGGCGAGGTCGTCGGCCTCGCCGGGTTGGTCGGCGCGGGCCGCACCGAGGTGGCGCGTGCGGTGTTCGGCGCGGACCGCCCGGACGGCGGCGAGGTGCGGGTGGACGGCCGGGCGCTGCCGCCGGGCGACGTGCAGGCCGCGATGAAGGCCGGTCTCGGGCTCGTCCCGGAGGACCGCAAGGGCCAGGGGCTCGTCCTCGGCGCCGACGTGCAGGAGAACCTCGGCCTGGTCACGCTGGGCCGCGCCAGCCGCGGCGGCGTCGTCGACCGGGCCGGGCAGCGGCGCGGCGCGGGCGAGATCGCTGGCCGGCTGAACGTGCGGATGAGCGGGCTGACCCAGGAGGTCCGCACGCTGTCGGGCGGCAACCAGCAGAAGGTCGTGATCGGCAAGTGGCTGCTCGCCGACGCGAAGGTCCTGATCCTTGACGAGCCGACGCGCGGCGTCGACGTCGGCGCGAAGGTCGAGATCTACCGGCTGATCAACGACCTCACCGCGTCCGGGCACGCGGTGCTGATGATCTCCAGCGACCTGCCCGAGGTGCTGGGCATGAGCGACCGGATCCTCGTGATGGCGCGGGGCGGGATCGCCGGCGAGCTGCCGGCGGGCGAGGCGACGCAGGACGCGGTCATGGCGCTGGCCGTGTCCGGCCAGGACGACGTGGAGGAATGAAGGATGTCCACCGAAACCTTGCGCAAGCGGCCGGGCGGAGGCCCGGAGCGGGACGGCGGCGCGCCGCGCACGGCCGCGCGGCTGCTGGGTGAGAACGGCGCGCTGGCCGGCCTGGTGATCCTGGTGCTGGCCCTCGCCGTCGCGTCCGACGACTTCCTCACGGTGACGAACCTGCTGAACGTCGGCGTGCAGGCCGCGGTCGTCGCGATCCTGGCGTTCGGCGCCACGTTCGTGATCGTCACCGCCGGGATCGACCTGTCGGTCGGCTCGGTCGCCGCGCTGTCGGCGGTCGTCCTGGCGTGGACGGCCACCGAGCAGGGGATGCCGTGGCCGGTCGCGCTCGTGTTCGCGATCGCGGCCGGGCTCGCCGCCGGGCTGGTCAACGGCCTGCTGATCACCTACGGGAAGCTGCCGCCGTTCATCGCGACGCTCGCGATGCTCGGCATCGCCCGGGGCCTCGCCCTGGTCATCTCCGACGGCAGCCCGATCGCGTTCCCCGGCGCGGTCACCCGCCTGGGCGACACGATCGGCGAGTACCTGCCCGTCCCCGTCCTCGTCATGATCGTGATGGGGCTGCTCACCGCGCTGATCCTCGCCCGCACCTACAGCGGCCGCGCGATGTACGCGATCGGCGGGAACGAGGAGGCCGCGCGGCTGTCCGGCATCCGCGTCGACCGGCAGAAGCTCGTCACCTACGCGCTGTCGGGCGCGTTCGCGGCCGTCGCGGGCATCGTGCTGGCGTCCCGGCTGGCGTCCGCGCAGCCGCAGGCCGCCGAGGGCTACGAGCTGGACGCGATCGCGGCGGTCGTCATCGGCGGCGCGAGCCTGTCGGGCGGCAAGGGCCGCGCGTTCGGCACCCTGGTCGGCGCGCTCATCCTGGCGGTGCTGCGCAACGGCCTGAACCTGCTGTCGGTGTCGGCGTTCTGGCAGCAGGTCGTCATCGGCGTCGTCATCGCGCTCGCCGTCCTGCTGGACACCGTCCGGCGCCGCGGCGTGAAGTTCGGCCCCCGGACGTTCTGGGCGGGCGGCGGCGCGGCCGTCGCGGTGATCGTCGCCCTGTCCGCCGGGCTCGCGCTGACCGGCAACGGCGGCGGCGCCGCGGGCGGCACGAAGATCGGCCTGTCGGTCTCCACCCTCAACAACCCGTTCTTCGTGCAGTTCCGCGACGGCGCGCAGGCCGAGGCGGAGCGGCTCGGCGTCGACCTGACCGTCTCGGACGCGCAGAACGACGCGTCGCAGCAGGTCGACCAGGTGCAGAACTACGTCAGCCAGGGCATGGAGGCGATCATCGTCAACCCGGTCGACTCCGACGCCGCCGCGCCCGCCGTGCAGGCCGCGAACCGCGCGGACATCCCGGTGATCGCCGCCGACCGGACGGTCAACGGCGCCGGCGTCGCGCAGCTCGTCGCGTCCGACAACGTCGCGGGCGGGAAGCTCGCCGCCGAGGAGATGGCGGAGCTGCTGGGCGGCGAGGGCCGCATCGTGATCCTGCAGGGCCAGCCGGGCACGTCGGCGTCCCGGGAGCGCGGGCAGGGCTTCGCCGAGGGCATCGCGGCGCACCCCGGCATCGAGGTCGTCGCCAAGCAGCCCGCGGACTTCGACCGCACCAAGGGCCTGAACGTCATGACGAACCTGCTGCAGTCCCACCCGGACGTCGACGGCGTGTTCGCCGAGAACGACGAGATGGCGCTCGGCGCGATCAAGGCGCTCGGCGACCGGGCGGGCGGCGACGTCAAGGTCGTCGCGTTCGACGGGACCCCGGCGGGGATCGAGGCCGTGCGGAACGGGACGATGAACGCGACCGTCGCGCAGCAGCCGCGGCTGCTCGGGAAGATGGCCGTGGAGAGCGCGCTGAAGGCGGCGGACGGCGAGGAGCTGCCGGCCGACGCGCCGGTCCCGGTCAAGATCGCCACCCGCGAGAACGCCGCGCAGTTCGTCACCGACTGAGCCGGAGGAACACCGTGATGCAGGAAGTCGTCGTCGTCGGCTCGGTCAACGCCGACCTGGTCGTCAAGGTGGACCGGCGGCCCGCGCCGGGGGAGACCGTGCTGGGCTCCGACCTGGTCGTCCATCCGGGCGGCAAGGGCGCCAACCAGGCGGTCGCGGCCGCGCGGCTCGGTGCCCGGACCGGGATCGTCGGCCGGGTCGGCGACGACGGCCACGGCCGCCTGCTGCGGGACGCGCTCGCCGCCGACGGCGTCGACCTCGCCCACCTGGCGACGACGCCCGGCCCGAGCGGCGTCGCGCTGATCACCGTCGGCCCGGACGGCGACAACAGCATCATCGTGTCGCCCGGGGCCAACGCCCGGGTGTCCCCGGCCGACGTCGCCGCCGCCCGCGACATGATCGCGGGCGCGGCCGTCGTGTCGTTCCAGCTCGAGGTGCCGCTTCCGGCGGTGCAGGCCGCCGCCCGCACCGCCGCGGCGGCGGGCGGCCGGGTCGTGCTGAACCTGTCGCCGCCCGCGTCCGTCCCGACCGACCTGCTCGCCCTGTGCGACCCGCTCGTCGTCAACGAGCACGAGGCCGCGTACCTGCTCGGCGGCGGGGAGCCGGGGGAGCCCGCCGCGATGGCGCGGGCGCTGCTGGAGCGCGGGCCCCACTCCGTCGTCGTCACCCTCGGCGCCGACGGCGTGCTGGTCGCCGACGCGTCCGGCGCGGCGGCCGTCCCGTCCCCGAAGGTCGAGGCCGTGGACACCACCGGCGCGGGCGACGCGTTCACCGCCGCGCTGTGCCTGCGGCTGGCGCGCGGGGACGACCTGCGGGCGGCCGCCGCGTACGCGGCCCGCGCGGGCGCCGCCGCGGTCCGGCGGTCCGGCGCGCAGCCGTCCTATCCGACCCCGGACGAGCTGCCCTGACGCAGCTCGCCGAGCGCGGCGGCGACGTCGTCGACCTCGGCGCCGAGGTCGAACCGGCTGAACAGGTGCAGGTCGTCGGACGTCTCGATCTCCAGCAGCCGGGTGTGGAGCAGCAGCCGCCGCCGCTCGTCCACCCGGACGGCCGCGACCTCGTCCCACGGGATCCGCCGCCGGGCCGCGTAGCCCGCCACGACGGTGACGCCCGCGGCGTCGGCCGCGACCCGCACCGGCGCGAGCAGGTCGCGCAGCGCCAGCGCGGCCAGCCCGATCGCCGCCGCCGCGGCGAGCAGCAGGAACTGGCGGTCGCCGGCCGACACGGCCGCCAGGGCCGCGACGGCGACGGCGGCCGCCCACTTGGCCGCCGCCTGCGCCACGGGCACCCGCCATTCCCGTTCCGCCATGTTCGCCAGCCTACCGGCCAGGGAGTTCCAACCCTTTTCGCAGAAGCTTCGTGCGCCCTCTGCCGCGTCGTACCGGACGGCGGTCCGATATTTTCGGAGGCATGAGACTCGGCGTGCTGGACGTGGGCTCGAACACCGTGCACCTGCTCGTGGTGGACGCCCACCGGGGGGCGCGCCCGCTTCCCGCGTACTCCCACAAGGCGGAACTGCGGCTCGCCGCGCACCTGGAGGACGGCGACCGGCTCTCCAAGGAGGGCGAGAAGCTGCTGCGCGAGTTCGTCGACGAGGCGCTGCGGATCGCCGAGGACAAGGGCGTCGAGGACCTCGTCGCGTTCGCCACCTCGGCGGTCCGCGACGCCGCGAACGGCGAGGAGGTGCTGGCCCGCATCCGGGAGGAGAAGGAGGTCGGCATCGAGGCGCTGTCGGGCGAGGACGAGGCGCGGCTGACGTTCCTCGCGGTCCGCCGGTGGTTCGGCTGGTCCTCGGGACGGCTGCTGGTCGTCGACATCGGCGGCGGCTCCCTGGAGATCGCCGTCGGCATCGACGAGGAGCCCGACGCGGCGTTCTCGCTGCCGCTCGGCGCGGGCCGCCTCACCCGCGACTGGTTCACCGGCGACCCGCCGCCCGCCGACGAGGTCCGCAAGCTGCGCCGGCACGTCCGCGCGGAGATCGCCCGGCACGTCGGCGACGTCGCCCGCTACGGGCCGCCCGACCACGCCGTCGCGACGTCCAAGACGTTCAAGCAGCTCGCCCGCATCGGCGGCGCCGCACCGACCTCCGAGGGACCGTTCCAGCGGCGGGTGCTCGGCGGCGCCGACCTGACCGAATGGGCCGACAGGCTCGCGAAGATGCCCGCGGACGAGCGCGCCGACCTCCCCGGCGTGTCCGAACGGCGCGCGCCGCAGCTCGCCGCGGGCGCGATCGTCGCCGACGCCGCCATGGACCTGTTCGGCCTCACCGAGCTCGAGGTGTGCCCGTGGGCGCTCCGCGAGGGGGTCATCCTGGAACGCCTCGACGCCCTCACCTCCTGACGGCCGCCTCAGCGGAAGTCGCGGGTGCGGACGCGGCCCGGCACCGGCAGCCGCCGCAGCCGGTGCGCGCGGACGTTCGTCACCCCGTCGGCGCGCTCCACCCGCCCGCTCACCAGCAGCGCCTGCGCGTCGACCGCGAGGCCGCGGTGCCGCTCGAACACCGGCGGCGGGCAGATCACGTTGGCGATGCCGGTCTCGTCCTCCAGGCTGAGGAACACGATGCCCCCGGCGGTCGGGGGCCGCTGCCGGTGCGTGATGAGCCCCGCGACCAGCACGTTCGTCTCGGCGCGGACGTCCGCGAGCCGCCCGGCCGGCAGCGCGCCGAGCTCGTCGAGGGCGTCCCGGACGTGCGCGACGGGATGCGTGCCGGACACGCCGGTCGCCCACAGGTCGGCGAGGGTCTCCTCGACCGGGGTCATCGCGGGCAGGGCGGGCGCGTCGGTGCCGGGCGCGACCCCCTCGAGCTGCCCGGGGCCCGCGCCGGCCAGCGCGCCCGCCGCCCACAGCGCCTCCCGCCGCGACAGCCCGAAGCAGCCGAACGCCCCGGCCGTCGCGAGGGCCTCCAGCGCCCCCGGCGACAGCGGGACGCGCCGCGCGAGGTCCTCCATGTCCGTGTAGGGGCGGCCCGCCGCGACCGCCTTCGCCGCGTCCGTGCCCAGGTTGCGGACGCCGTCCAGGCCGAGCCGGATCGCGGGCTGCGGCTCCTCCGGCGCGTGCGGGTGCGCCGAACGGACCTCCACGGGTTCCTCCAGCGTGGGGTGGACGTCGCTGACGTTGACGTCCACGCCCCGCACCTCGACGCCGTGCCGCCGGACGTCCGCCAGGAGGCTGTTCGGGGAGTAGAACCCCATCGGCTGGTTCCGCAGCAACGCGGCCGTGAACGCGGCCGGGTAGTGGCGCTTGAGGTAGGCGCTCGCGTACACCAGGTGCGCGAAGCTCTGCGCGTGCGACTCGGGGAACCCGTAGCCGGTGAAGCCGAGGATCTTCTCGTAGACGTCCTCGGCGACGTCCGGCGGGATGCCGCGCTCGGCCATGCCGTCCAGCAGCCTGCGCCGCAGCCGTTCCACCCGCTCCGGCGCGCGTTTGGCGCCCATCGCCTGACGCAACCGGTCGGACTCCTGCGGCGTGAACCCCGCGCAGTCCACGGCGAGCTGCATCATCTGCTCCTGGAACAGAGGGACGCCCAGTGTGCGCGCGAGGGCGTTCTCCATCAGCGGGTGCGGGCACGTCGCGGGTTCCTCGCCCTTGCGGCGACGCAGATACGGGTGGACGGACCCGCCCTGGATCGGCCCCGGGCGGATCAGCGCCACCTCCACGACCAGGTCGTAGAACTTCTCGGGACGCAGCCGCGGCAGCGTCGCCATCTGCGCGCGCGACTCCACCTGGAACACCCCGACCGAGTCGGCGTCGGACAGCATGGCGTACACCGCCGCGTCCTCCGCCGGGACGGACTGCAGGTCGAAGCGGCGGCCGTGATGCTCGGCGACCAGGTCGAACGTGTCGTGCAGGGCCGACAGCATCCCGAGCCCGAGCAGGTCGAACTTCACGAGGCCCGCGGCGGCGCAGTCGTCCTTGTCCCACTGCAGGACGCTGCGGCCCGGCATCGTCGCCCACTCGATCGGGCACACCTCCCCGACGGGACGGTCCGCGATCACCATCCCGCCCGAGTGGACGCCCAGGTGCCGGGGGAGCGCCAGCATCCGCCCGGCCAGCTCCCGGACGGGCGCCGGGACGCGGTTCTCCGTCCCGACCGGGTCCCGCGAATCGACGCTCTTCGACCACGCGTCCTGCTGGCCGGGGGAGAACCCCAGCGCTCGCGCCGCGTCCCGCACCGCCATGCGCGGCCGGTAGCTGATCACGTTCGCGACCTGCGCCGTGCACTCCCGCCCGTACTTCCCGTAGACGTACTGGATGACCTCCTCGCGGCGCCGGTGCTCGATGTCGAGGTCGATGTCGGGCGGCCCGTCCCGTCCCGGCGACAGGAACCGCTCGAACAGCAGGCCGTGCCGCACGGCGTCCACGCCGGTGATCCCGAGCGCGTAGCAGACCGCCGAGTTCGCCGCCGACCCCCGCCCCTGGCACAGGATGCCCCGGCTCCGGCAGAACTCCACGATGTCGTGGACGATCAGGAAGTACCCGGGGAACCCGAGCCCCTCGATGACGTCCAGCTCCCGCGCGATCTGCGCGTGCGCGCCCGCCACCCGCTCCGCCTCCGGCGGCCCGTACCGCTCCCGCGCCCCGTCCGTCGCGAGCCGCCGCAGCAGGCTCGCCTCCGTGTGCCCGTCCGGCACCGGCCAGTCGGGGAGGCTCGGCGCCACGACGTCGAAGTCGAACGCGCACGCCCGCGCCAGCTCCACCGTCCGCTCCCGGACGCTCGGGAACCGCGCCAGCCGCGCCGCCATCTCCGCCCCGCTCCGCACGTGCGCCGCACCGGAGGCCGCGAGCCACCCCTCCATGCCGTCCAGGCTCCGCCGGGACCGCACGGCCGCGAGGGCCTGCGCGAGCCGCGCGTCCGCGCCCGGCGCCGCGTAGTGCACGTTGTTGGACGCCACCACGCCCACCCCCGCGCGTTCCGCGAGCGCCGCGAGGACGTCGTTGCGCTCGTCGTCGTGCGGCATCCCGTGGTCGATGAGCTCGGCGAACACGTTCTCCCGCCCGAACACCTCGACGAGCCGCCGCAGCTCCGCCTCGGCGGCCCCGGGCCCGCCCGCATCGAGCGCCGCCGGGACCGGGCCCTTGCGGCACCCCGTCAGCACCGCCCACGAACCCCCGTGGGCGTCGGCGAGCGCGTCCTCGTCGTACACCGGACGTCCCTTGCGGCCGCCCGCGAGCTGCGCCCGCGTGATCGTCGAGCACAGCCGCGCGTACCCCTCCGGGTTCCGCGCGAGCACCAGCAGATGCCGCCCCGCCGGATCGGGCGCCCCGGCGCGCGGGCCCGGCGCGCCGAGGGTCAGCTCCGCGCCGAACACCGTCGCGACACCGGCCTCCCGCGCGGCCTGCGCGAAGTTCACCGCCCCGTACATCCCGTCGTGGTCGGTGACCGCCATCGCCTCCACGCCGCGCCGCGCCGCCTCCGCGACCAGCGCCGCCGGGTCGTTCGCGCCGTCCAGGAACGAGAACGACGAGTGGCAGTGCAGCTCCGCCCACGGCACCCCGCCCTCGACCCGGCGCGGGACGACCGGTTCCGGCTCGGGCTCCGCGGGCCGCGGCGCCTTCGGCCGCCACGCCAGCCGCTCCTCCAGCTCGCGCCACGGCACCGGCGGGTTGAACCAGCTAGTCATAGGCGGCCTCGACGTGCCACCGGCCGCCCTCGACGGTGACGAGGTACGCCGCCCCGTCCTCGGTCACGACCTGGAACCGCGCCCGCCGCCGCGCCCGCTTGGGGTCCCACCAGCGCTCGTCCGCCGGCCACGGCCCCGCCCACGCGACGACCGCCGCCGTGCCGTCCCCGACGACGAGCGCGGCGGGCGGCGCCGACACCGTGCAGCGCGCCGACACCACCACGTCCGTCCCGGCCGCGTCCACGAGCCGGACGGGCACCGGCTCGGCCGGGACGACGGCCGGCGCGGGCACCGTGAGCCGCCCGGGCCACGGGCCGTCCCGGTCGTCCTCCGGCGGCAGGTCCCCGAGCGGCACCTTCACGACCTGCTCGCCGGGCCCGCGCCCGCCGGTCGGCACCGGCCGGGTGATCGCCCGGTGCCCCAGCAGCGCCTGCACCCGGTCCGCCGCCCGCGCCACCGGGTCGGTCACCCGCCCCCACAGCGCCTCCTGCCGCCCGGTGTCCGGGACGAGCTGGTCCGGTACGAGGGCGAGCCGCACCACCCCGCCCCACACCGCGTCCTCCGCGGGCCGCCACGCCGACAGCTGCCACCGGACCCGGTCGGCGACCGCGAGCGCCGACAGCAGCCCGTCGTGCCGCCACAGCCGCCGCGACTCCCGCCCGTCCGCGAACTCCACCGCGACCTCCAGCCGGACGCACGCGGCGCCCGCCGCCGCGAGCCCCGCGTGCAGCTCGTCCGCCAGCCGCTTCGCCGCGAACACCACCTGGTCGGCCCGCTCCGCGGGCGGGTCGAACACCGTGTGCGCCGCCAGGTCCGCGGCGCCGTCCACGGCCGCGAGCGGCCGCGGCTCCTCGCCCCGCGCGAGCCGGTGCGCCAGCGCCCCGTCCGCCCCGAACCGCGCCGCGACCCGTCCCGCGGGCAGCGCCGCGAACGCGCCGAGCGTCCGGATCCCGAGCCGCCACAGCAGCTCCGCCAGCTCCGGGCGGCCCAGCACCGCCGGCGGGTACGGCGCCAGGAAATCCGCCGCGCCGCCCTCCGGCACGACCAGCCCGCCGTTCCCGGCCCGCGCCGCCAGCTCCGCCGCGAACAACCCGTCGGCGACGCCCGCACCGCAGTCGTACCCCGACTCCACCACGGCGTCCTGCAGCACCACCCGCAGCGCCTCCTCGCCGCCGTAGAACCGTGCCGCGCCCCGCGCCGGGACCGCCAGCAGCCCCGGCCGCACCACCTCGACCTTCGGCGTCAGCTCCGCGACCGCCGCGACGACCTGCTCGAACGCCCGCCCCTCCGCGTCGGCGTCCCGGTCCCGCACGACCAGCCCCGGGCACCGCCGCTGCGCGTCCCGCAGCGCCTGCCCCCGCCGCACGCCCTCGGCCCGCGCCGCCGCCGAGCACGCCGCGACCCGCCCGCCCACGACGACCGCCCCCGGCGTCGCGGCGTCGACCCCGGCCGCCGTGACCGGCCAGTCCGGACACCACACCACGACCACCCGGCTCACGCCGGCCCCGTGCCCGCTTCGCGCGCGCCCGCGTCGCGCCGGCGGGCGGCGGTCCAGGCGGAGGCAGCGCCCTCGTGTTCGGCATCGGCCCGGGGGGAGACGCCTTGCCCGTGTTCAGGAACGCCGGGCCCGTGCTGAAGGGGCGCTTCGCTCGCGGGGCCGCCGCGCGAGCCCGGCGCCGTCGTGCCGGTCCGCCGCTGCGGGCGATGTACGGGGGCGCCCTCGCTGACGCGGGCGGGCCCGCCCACCACGTGGAGCGCGGGACGGGCGTCGTCGGCGGCGACCGTGCCGTCCGGGGCGGGGAGCCACAGGCGGGCGCGGCGGCCCCGCGGCGCGTCGCGGCCCTCGGCGACGACCTCGGCGCGTGGAC